>JBILFN010000056.1:0-10922 GCA_044351575.1 Chitinophagaceae bacterium | reverse complement strand
CAATCGACTCACGACCTACATTCTGTTATCGATGCTCGCAGGTGTTGTAGTGGGTTATCTGGTACACGTCAATGCCGATCCGGCTTTTATCAAGGAGTTTTCGGCTAACATTAAATTACTGGGTAAAGTTTTTATACGAATGGTGCAAATGATCATTGCCCCATTGGTATTCTCCACCCTGGTTGTGGGAATTGCCAAACTCGGTAATTTATCGGCGGTAGGCAGGGTGGGCGGAAAATCCATGCTGTGGTTTATAACGGCTTCGCTGGTTTCGCTCAGCATCGGATTGGTACTGGTCAATCTTCTCCAGCCTGGTCATTACATAAATTTATCGCAGGCCGATACCGAGGGTGTCAAAGACCTCATGACCAAAAAACAAGAATTTTCTCTCGAGAAATTTGTCGAACATATTATTCCTCGTAGTGTAATGGAGGCCATGGCTACCAACGAGGTACTGCAATTGGTCGTGTTCTCTATCTTTTTTGGTGTAGCCACAACAGCGCTCGGCGAGCAGGCCAGGCCGGTCATCAAAGCGCTCGATGCGGTTTCTCATATTATCTTAAAGATGGTCGGCTACGTTATGAACATTGCCCCGCTGGGTGTATTTGGTGCGCTTTGCGCAGTGGTAGCTTCCAGGGGATTGGGCATCTTTGAATTTTACTTTATCTACTTTGTTTATTTTCTTATCGGAATCGCCTTGCTTTGGATCTTACTGCTTGGTGTCGGCTATCTGATTATTGGTGCCAGAATGACCGCCCTGCTCAAGCGCATTGGCGGGCCGTTGCTGATCGCATTTAGCACCACTAGCAGCGAAGCGGTGTTTCCGAAGCTTACCGAAGAGCTGGAGCGCTTTGGATGCAAAGACAAGATCGTTGCTTTCGTATTGCCCTTAGGATATTCGTTCAACCTCGATGGTAGTATGATGTACATGACCTTTGCCAGTATGGCCATTGCACAGGCTTACGGTATACAGCTCGATCTGGGTACACAGATCACGATGCTGCTGGTACTAATGCTCACCAGTAAGGGAATCGCGGGGGTGCCCCGGGCTTCGCTGGTGGTTGTGTTGGCAACTTGTGCAATGTTCAACATTCCGCCAGAAGGCGTGGCATTGATCTTGCCTATCGATCATTTTTGCGATATGTTTCGCTCTGCCACCAATGTAGTGGGTAATGCACTGGCCACTACGGTTGTTAGTAAGTGGGAAGGAGAACTTGGCAGTACCGAAGCGGTTTAATAACGAAGTCGATTAATTAACATAGTATGTCTATCTTTTTACTCGAGGCTTTTAATTGGACCAATCTTTTGCAGCCTCAATTCTATGTCGAGAACGGAGGACTTTGGTTGCTGCTTTTTGTGGTATTTGCCGAGACCGGGTTGTTTGTTGGATTCTTTTTGCCCGGCGATTCTCTTTTGTTCGTAGCTGGCATCTATGCCCATGAGATCACTCGTAAAACAGGCGAAGTGGTGCCGGGACTGGCCCACCAGTTTCTGGATATGATCGGACTGGGCATGGTTCGAAATGAATGGGTCGATCTTTTGGTATTATCGGCCCTTATTGCGGTAATGGGAATACTAGGCAATATGGTCGGCTATTGGACCGGACGTAAAGTAGGCCCGGCCATGTACCAGTGGAGAGACCGCTTGCTCTTTAAAAAGAAATATTTGCACCAGGCCAGAGAGTTCTACGAGAAGCACGGCGGACTGGCCGTGATCGGAGCTCGTTTCTTGCCGCTGATCAGAACCTTCGCTCCCATTGTAGCCGGTATCGTACAAATGGACAGGGCCCGTTTTCACTTCTTTAATGTAGTGGGTAGTATATCGTGGGTATGCTCCATGATATTTTCGGGCTATTTTTTGCAGAAGTGGATACTGGCCTCCTATGGCTTCGATCTAAAGGAGCACTTGGAAATTATCGTACTTGTTATTGTACTGGTCACCACAGCTCCCGTTATTATTAAAATGGTGGCCGGAAAGGTTAAGTCAAATGAATAACGCGCCCCGTCATCCTCTTTTTAATGTAACTGTTATCGTAGCTGCATTAGGCTACTTTGTAGACATTTACGATCTTTTGCTTTTTGGAATCATTCGCATACCCAGCCTGCAGTCGCTGGGCCTCAGCCCCGAGCAGGTCAAACTCGACGGCGAGCTAATCTTGCAATGGCAAATGTGGGGACTATTGCTGGGGGGCATCATCTCTGGCGTCATCGGCGATAAAAGAGGAAGGCTGAGTGTCTTGTTCGGCTCCATTATTCTGTATTCAGCGGCCAATATTGCCAATGGGTTTGTAGAAACGGTAGAGCAGTACAAATGGATACGCTTTATTGCCGGGCTGGGACTGGCGGGTGAGTTAGGAGCAGGCATAACATTGGTATCCGAAGTGATCCCCAAGCAAAAGCGGGGCCTTGCCACCTCTTTTGTGGCGGGTATTGGGCTAACCGGTGCAATACTGGCTTACTTTATGAAGCAAAACTTCGATTGGCGTACCTGTTATTTTATTGGGGGCGGTCTTGGTATTGCGCTGTTGTTGCTGCGCATCTCGGTCTTGGAGTCCAGTATGTTCCATCAGGTAAAAAAGCAAGCTGTTTCGCGGGGCAATTTTTTTCTTTTCTTTACCAGCTTCGATCGCTTCAAGCGTTATCTGTTTGGTATTCTGATCGGACTGCCTACCTGGTACGTGATCGGTATCTTGGTTACTTTTTCGAACGACTTTGCATTGGCCTTTGGCATTACAGAAAAGATCGATCCGGGTAAGGCCATCATGTTCGCGTATGCGGGCATTTCGATCGGTGATATTTTAATTGGAGTGGTCAGTCAGTGGTTACGAAGCCGTACCCGCGCACTTTATATTTTTTATGCCATCACCATGCTCTTTATGCTGTTGTTCTTTACAACTCTTTGGCAGGGAACAGCGGCTCGTTTATACTTGATCTGTGCAGGGCTTGGCTTTGGAACCGGCTTTTGGGCCATATTCGTTACCATGGGTGCCGAGCAATTCGGGACCAACCTGCGTGCTACTGCGGCCACCACCATCCCTAATATGGTAAGAGGAATGTTGGCTATTTTTATTCTGCCTCTTTTCAAATGGCTTGAGCATATGCCCTCCGTAGGATATATAAACGCAGGCATCATTACAGGGGTCATTATTATGACCATTACGTGGACGGCCGCATTGCTCACCAAAGAGACCTTTCACAAAGACCTGGAGTTTTTAGAGGAGTAAGGTCAACAGCGTTCGCTTAGTTCTAACCAGCGAAGCTCTTTAGCGTCAATTTCAGTGGTAAGAGATTCCATGCGCAACGAAAGAGCGGTCAGTTGCTCGTACGTGCAATTGCCTGCGGCCAGCTCTTCGCTGGTCCTCTTTTTTTCTTCGTTGAGCTGTGGCAGTTCCTTTTCGAGTTGCTCGAACTCTCTTTTTTCTTTGTACGAAAGCGGTTTTTTATCCGTATCGGTAATAGCCTGTATTGTCGGTATAGGTACTTTTGTTTCCGCAGTGCGGCTCTCTGCGCCGTTCTTTTTTTCGTTCGCGTCTTTTTTGCCGGCTTCCATGCGGTATTGGCTGTAGTGACCCGGAAAATCCCGAATCGCACCCTGGCCTTCAAAGACCAACAGATGATCGACCAGTCGGTCCATAAAGTAGCGGTCATGCGATATAATCACCAGACAACCGCCAAACTCGAGCAAAAAATTCTCCAGCACCGCCAGGGTAGGGAGGTCCAGGTCGTTGGTGGGTTCATCGAGTATCAGAAAATTTGGATTGCGAAATAAAATAGAGAGCAGATGCAATCTTCTTTTTTCGCCGCCACTCAGTTTACTGATATAGGTATATTGTTTGTCTGGATCAAATAGAAAGAGCTGTAAAAATTGGGCAGCACTTAGCGATCCGCCGGTAGCTAGCGGAAAATTCTCGGCAATGTTTTTTACAAATTCAATTACCCGTTGGTCTTCTTTTAGTTGAAGACCTTGTTGCGAATAGTTACCAAAAACAATGGTGTCGCCCACATTGATCTTTCCACTGTCGGGGGCCTCTATGCCCTGCAGGATATTGGTAAAGGTCGATTTGCCAACACCGTTAGGGCCAATGATCCCTACACGCTCTCCCTTCTTGAACGTATAATCGAATCCTTTTAGAATAATATTATCGCCATAGCTTTTATAGAGCTTTTTTAGCTCAATAATCTTGCCTCCCAACCGGCTCATCTTCATCGAGAGTTGCAACGAGGCCTCTTGCGTTTGTTTTGACGCTTTTTCGGCTACCACATAGAAGTTGTCCTGGCGACTCTTGCTCTTGGTGGTTCGTGCCTTAGGTTGTTTGCGCATCCACTCCAGTTCTCTTCGGTAAAGGTTGCGCGCTTTGTCTACCGATGCTTTATCACTTTCTATGCGCGCTGTTTTTTTCTCGAGGTAATTTTCGTAGTTGCCTTTGTACACATGCAGTTCGCTCCCGTCGAGCTCCCAGATCTCGTTGCATACATTATCCAGAAAGTAACGGTCGTGCGTTACCAAGATCAGGGTAAGGTTTTCGCGATTTAAAAACTGCTCCATCCACTCCACCATGGTCACGTCGAGGTGGTTGGTGGGCTCATCCATTATAAGCAGATAGTGTTTATGCTCAAAGCCAATGTCAATAAGCGTTTTGGCCAGGGCAACTCGTTTGCGTTGGCCGCCGCTGAGGGTGCCGATGGGTTGATGTAGCTCGGTGATATTGAGTTTTTCCAAGATCTGTTTGACCTTGGCATCCATGTCCCACGCGCCCAGCTCGTCCATTGCGATAATGGCCGTATTGAGTTGGTCGGTGTCTTGCGAGGCGGCTGCAGCTTCGTAAGCCCGTACCGCGTTCATTAGTGGGTGATCGTAAAAAAAGATGGTCTCTGCCACCGTTTTTTTAGGGTCAAAGGCAGGCTCTTGCTCAAACAAGATCACATCTACCTCTTTATTGATCCATACGGTTCCGGAATCGGCGGTCTCTTGGCCAGCCAATATGCGCAGGAGGGTCGATTTACCCGATCCATTACGGGCAATGAGGGCTATCTTATCGCCCTGGCTAATATGAAAACTGATCGATGAAAACAGGGGATGGATGCCATAGCTCTTCGATAAATTCTCAACGCTTACAAAATGCATGGCGCAAAGATAAGTTCACAAACACTCTTTGCGGAGAATATATGAAAGCAGGCTTGTAGCGCTAACTGGCGATCAGCATGCAGAGTACGATCGACAAGATAACGAGCAACACCACCCGGTAGCGATTCCAGGTATGCATTCTTTTCTTTCGAAGAAGATCCTGTTGAATTTCTTGTTGCCAGGGCAGATTTTCAGGCTCGATCTTCGTCAATGGTCTTATCGCTTCTTGGTAGCGTTCGAAAGAAAGTGCCGAAGCGGCTTGAAGTAATAGGCGGGCTCCGGTCAGTAAGGCCTCGGGGTGTGCATACGATCGCAGCAACGATATCTTTTCGTGACCGGTCAGCTCTTCGATCTTTAGTTGCAGCGCTTGTTGGTCTATGCGGTCAGCGTCTTGCGTGCTGACTCTTCTTTCTTGAGCCAGACAGTCTTTGATCCAACCGGCCAGGTCAATCACGCCTGTTGCAGTGTTTTGCCCCTGTGCTTTTCGTAGCCAGCGCTCTTGCAAGAATTGTATCTTTTTTAGCGGATCGCTGAGCACCTCATAGGCCTGCTGAACCGCTGCAAAGCGAACGGAGAGGGCAGGGTCATTGCCCGTTCTGTCGGGATGCAGATCGAGCACTCCTTTTCGCCAGGCTTTCTTAATCTGCGCCGGTGTGGCACCGGGTTCAAGCCCCAATGTTTGATAGTGATCTGTATAGTTGCTTTGCAACTTTTAGTTTTTAACTGCGTACACCCGCTCTCCATTGATGTAGGTTGCCAGCACGCGAGTTGCCAGCACGGCCTGTCCCGAAGCGGTCATCAGGTCTTGGTCGCATATTATGAAGTCGGCCCACTTTCCTTTCTCCAAACTTCCTTTTTTACTTTCCTCAAAACTTCCCTTGGCAGCCCAGACCGTCATTCCCCGAAGTGTTTGTTCGCGCGTGAGTGCATTTTCTGGCTGAAATCCCTGTTGCGGCCAGCCGCTGGCATCTTGTCTGAATACAGCCGCATAGAAAGTTTTAAAGGGCGAAATATGTTCTACAGGAAAATCGGTACCTAATGGCATCCAGTTATGCTGACGCAAAAGCTGCTGGTAGGCATAAGCCGACCCAATGCGTTTGCTTCCCAATCTCTTTTCGGCCCAGTACATGTCAGAGGTGGCGTGCGTAGGTTGCACCGATGGAATGATGCCATAAGAACCAAAAAGGTTTAGATCTGCTGGATCGACCACTTGGGCATGCTCGATTCTCCAGCGCATGTCTTTCTCTTTTTTCAGATGACGTCCGTAGATCTGTACAATAGTTCTGTTTCCGCTGTCTCCAATGGCGTGGGTGTTCATTTGCCAGCCGGTGCGGGCGCACCAGCTCGCTACGCTATCAAAATGGGCGGGACTGCTAAGCAAGAATCCAAAGTTGTCTTTGTCATCTTCATACGCATGCAGTAAGCAGGCACCGCGAGAGCCGAGGGCGCCATCGCCATATACTTTGATGCTTCTTACCTGCAGGCGATCTTCTAAGATCATTCCGTTCTTTTCTGCGAATGCGTAGTTGATGGGTTTATCGCTTAGCATAATGTTCATACGAATCTTGAGTAGACTGTCGCGTTGTAACTGCTGCAGTTGCTCTACTACCGGATGGTCCAACCCGCAATCGGTCAGGGACGTAAGTCCTACGGCCAAACAATTTCGCTGGGCCTGTTGCAGTACCTGTGCCAGTTCTTCTTTTGTGGCAGGCGGAATCATTTTGCTCACCAGGTCTACGGCATTGTCGATCAGTAATCCGGTCAGTGCACCACTGCGAACAACGATCTTTCCTCCTACCAATTGTTGACCCGGCGTAATACCGGCAATACTAAGGGCTTCACTATTGGCTATGGCAGCATGACCATCAATGCGGGTCAGCAGTACTGGTCGATCCGGAAACAGGGCATTGAGTGCGGAATTATCCGGAAAGCTTTTGTTGCCCCAGTCGTTTTGATCCCAGCCATGTCCAACGATCCAACCGTTGGGATGCGTATTGGCAAAGTCTTTGAGCACGACCAGAATTTCATCCCAACTTTTTGTTCCTACCAGCGAAGCGGTACGCAGGGTCTCGGCATAGCCTACGAAGTGTGCATGGGCATCGTTGAAACCAGGATAAATATATTGCTGCGCTGCGTCTACACTATCGCGAAAGTCAAATTTTTTACGAAGGGAGACTGCCGCTCCGGTCGCTACTATCTTTCCCTTGTCGATGGCCATGGCTTCTTGCACAGAGAACAGGCTGTCTACTGTGTAGATCTTCGCATTGTAGACCAGCAGATCGATTTGGGGGCGGGTAGAGCAGGCCGTTATCAAAAAGAAAAGGGCGAGCAGGGGGGTACATCTTGATAGCATAAAAATTAATTGGCAATAAAGATATTCATTCTAAAAAAAAGACCGCTCAGTAGAGCGGTCTTCTAAAAGTGGGTTGAGAAAGATTAATTGAACAGGTAGCGAAGACCAAACTGTATCGAGTAAGTAGAGGCCACGCTTACGTTGTCACGGAAGGTCTTGGTTAGGATATCTCCGTTGGCACTACCCAAACGGTAGATCGGCAACACGGTACCACCGGGCACCAGGCTCGATGAGTTCGTGATCGCCAGCGGGCGGCTGTTGTTGATCGTTTTGATCTTGCCCCATCCTGGATCGATCAGGTTACCGGCATTGAAGATATCGATGCTGAACTGCAAGCAGTTCTTGGTACCCTTGATATTGGTAAAAAGGTCTTGCATAATCTTTACATCGAGGCGATTCAGCCAAGGTGCCTGTGCTCCGTTACGCTCAGCGTACTGGCCGCGATGAGCACGCAGGTATTTGTCTTGCTGAATATAACGCTCGAACAAAGCTCTCTGGGCGGCTTGGTTATATACAACACCGTTCACGGTATTATCAACGAACAACATTTGCTGTACTTCGGTAGCAGTTGGGATGTACATAAGGTCGTTACCGTTGATACCATCACGGTTAAAGTCCAGATCGTAGGTGTAAGAGAAACGACCGTTTATACCACCATTGTAGAACGCAGAGATGGTAGTGGCCAGATTCTTGAAATACTCTTTACGATAAGAGATCATGGCTACTACGCGATCGGGAACCACGTAGTCGGCATGGCTGAGCATTTGTGCATTGGGCCCCCACACATTGGGAGTTCCCTGCCAAGCCGAAAGAGGCTGATCGCCACCACCATCATACAGGTTGGCGGCCACCGACTTGGTGTAGGCAACTGACCAGGAAAGGCCTTTGCTGTACATCTTCTCGATCTTGGCGGTCAACGAGAAATAATAACCGCGCGTTCCATTATCTAACACTACGGGGTTAAAAGCACCAGATGCGTTTGCTTGAGGAACACCATTGCTAAGTGTATTTATAAAACGTGTTTGGTTGGTAGTGCCATAGATAGGACGGCTATCGGGGTAACCGGCTACTGCTAACGCAGCAGGAGAGATCATATTAGGATTACGGAAGATGGCTGTATACATGTCTTTGTTAAAGATCGCTTCCAGGGTTCCGATAATTCCTTTTCCAAGGCGGGTATCGATGGCCAGGGTAGTCTTCCAGGTTTGAGGATTTCTGAAGTCCTCTACCAGGGCAGTGATGCTACCAGGTACGATGGTTCCGGCTGTGGGTACGGTAGAAGGTCTGTAGGCAGCGGGATCAGGATTGAATGGGCCAGGCGTGTTGGCTTGGCCATTCCAGAACTGTGTAACCTGAATCATTCCGTTATCACCCGACTGGCTCACGATCCATACGAAGGGAACGCGACCGGTAAAGATGCCGGTTCCACCACGGATCTGCAATGAGCGGTCTCCATAGAGATCCCAGTTAAAACCTAAGCGGGGAGACCACATCAAGCGATTTTTGGGTAGGTTTCCGGTATTGATCTTTTCGCCTCCGTCAAAATTCATCTTGAGTACGAGCGGGTGCGTCAAGATCTGAGGAACATCAGGGTAGGTAGGAAGATCCACACGCAGACCCAGTGTTAAACGAAAATCTTTTGTAACAGCGATCTCATCTTGTCCGTATGCAGAGTACTGGGCAAACTTGAAAGAAGAGAAGGCAGGGGCAAAGTTCTTAGACAAAGAGTAAGTAATGGCGAAATCTCTGGGCTTGGCACGCAGGGCAGGGTTAGGATTGATGGAGCTCGCAAAATCGGCCCAGGTGTTGAACACATAGTAGCTGGTACCAAAGCGCTGGAAACCATTGATGGTCTCGCTAAGCTCGTATTGACCACCCACGGTCCAGTTATGCTTACCGGTAGTCCAGGTAAGATTGTTGATCACCGAATAGGTCTTTACCTGACGCAGGTTGCCAAAGCTGAAAGGCTCAAATCCGAATGAAGTGTACGGAGCAGGTCCTGTAACACCGCCAGTGTTACTCAAGATATCTACAAAGGGGAATATCTGGCTATCGGTAGAACGAGAGTCGTTTTGGAAAGTGTAGGTGGCACGTAGTGTGTTGGCCATCTTACCCCAGTTGGAGTTCAACTCACCGGCCAATGAATAAAGATTGGCGCCCTGAAAATAGTTGGAGTTCTTGAACCAAAGTGATGTGCTCGCTGTACGGTTGCTGGTATAGTTTACGTTTGAACCACTCACAGAGGTACTGGGGGTAAAGGGCTCTCCACCTTCTACCTGGCTGTAACGAATGTTCATACGATGTTTATCGTTGATGTTCCAGTCAATGCGGGCCAGGTATTTAGTACGCTCGATGTTGGGTACATACCCTTGGTAAGGGCCAGTAACGTATCCGTAGTTATCAAGCAAGAACTTGCTGATAAAATTCAATGAGTCGGCAGTGGGTCGAACGATATTGGGGGCGCTTCCGTAAGGAGCGGCAGGGGTGGCTGCAAAGAAATTCTGGATCGACTTGGGCTGGTTTTCTGTTTCGTAGTTGATAAAGAAGAACAATTTGTTCTTGATGATCGGCCCGCCCATGCGAAAACCGTACTGGTTGAATTCTTCTACGGGGCGAATGAATTTGGCTTGCTCTACCTGATCTCCTCTTTGTTTTTCGTTACGGAAATAACGATAGACAGAGCCGCTGAACGTGTTGGTTCCAGAGCGGGTTACAGCGTTTACGGCCGAACCAATAAAGCCCGATTGACGAATGTCGAAAGGAGTGATATTGATAGAGATCTCATCTAACGCATCGAGCGAGATAGGGGCTCCGCCGGCAGGCAGGTTAGAGCCGATACCGAAGCTGTTGTTGAAGTCAGAACCGTCGACAGTGAAGTTATTTTGACGATAGTTTCCTCCTCCAATAGAAGGGCCGTTAGCTTGTGGCGTGGCACGCGTGATCTCGTTGATGCTACGGCTAAAAGTGGGCAACGTATTGATCTGGCGGGTACCTACGTTTGTAACGGCGCCGGTACGACCTGCATTGAGAATGGAATTTCTTCTGCCACCCACCACAACATTTTGCAATGCGGCAGCAGTGCTTAACAGTTCGGAGTTTAATACATAGGGGTCGCCCAGTTGCAAGTAAACGTTTTCGAACTTCTCTGCCTGGTGTCCCACATAGCTCACCTCAATGGTGTATGGACCGCCCACCCGCATGTTTTGGATGGTATACTGTCCGCCCGTGCGGGTTATGGTCGTGTACTTGGTTCCAGAGGGCACGTGTGTGGCAACGATCGTAGCACCGACAAGGGCTTCTTTGTTGTTGCTTTTAACGTCACCGGTCAAGACAGCGGTTGTGACCTGTGCAAAAACGGATGAAACCGTCATCAAAGCGACCACAAGCAGAAAGAGTATTCTCTTAAGCATATTTATATTGGTTTTCAGATGCAAAGAAAGGGAAT
>JBILFN010000134.1:0-3841 GCA_044351575.1 Chitinophagaceae bacterium | reverse complement strand
TTGGCTACTTGCCCGCCTTGAGCCACCTGCCAGAATCGAACTGGCGACCTACTGATTACAAATCAGTTGCTCTACCAGCTGAGCTAAGGTGGCTTACTTTTTTTTAAGCCGTTGCTGGATGATTGGGCTTACCGAACCTGCCTTGCAAAAAATCCAGCCGATCCGGGCAATAAAGAGCTACCCCAAATTTTGGGAAGGCAAAGGTAAGGGAAAATAAATATTGGAAAAATTTTAGGGATAAAATTTACCGGCCATTTTGCACAAAAAAAAGACCTCTAACGAGGTCCGCACCGGGGTCAGGGCAATTGCTTCTCTTTTTTTCGCTTGAGCTGGGTAACAAGCGCATGGTAGGCCCGCTCGAACGATTGCTCGAAGTTCTTACTGCAGGCTTTGACAAAAAGGTCACCCCTGGGAATGTGTACGCGAATCTCCACCACCTTGTCTTTGATGTGATGAGCCAGGTTGTCGAGTTTCAAAAACACGTCGACATCCACAATGCGCTTGCTGTAGCCGGAGAGTTTGGCTACTTTTCTCTCTACGCGGTCGAGCAGCGAGCCGTCGGCGTTAAAATGCACCGTTTGAATTTTTACATGCATACAATAGGATTTAAGAGTAAAAAATCGGGCTAGTCGGACATAAAAGTTACGACACGAACTCGTCCGTTTCCAAATGAAAAGGCCTAATTTTTGTTAATTCACATTTAAGGAACCTGCTCCCTACCCCTTGGGGTGTGCCTTGCGGTGAACGGCTCGCAGCTTATCGATGGTATTGTGCGTATATACCTGTGTGGCGGCCAGGCTGCTATGGCCCAGCAACTCCTTGACGGCATTCAGATCGGCGCCATTGTTGAGCAAATGGGTAGCGAAACTGTGTCGCAGCACGTGGGGACTTTTTTGCTGCACGGTGGTGGCCTCTCCCAAGACCTTGTTGACCAGCGCCCATGCATAGCGGGGATATAGTTTTTTACCCGCCTCGGTCAGCAGCAGCCAACCCTGATCGGCATTGAAGTGCTTCTTTTTTTCGTCTCTGTAAAAAGCGATCAGCTCTATCATCTCTTGGGTCAATGGAAGAATGCGTTCTTTCTTGCCTTTTCCCAGCACCTTTACCTGGGCCCGGGGCAGGTCGATCTGGTCTTCGCGTAACTGGATCAACTCGCTTAGCCGCATGCCGGTGGTATAAAACAACGAGACGAGCATTTTAGTGTTTAGCCCCTTCCAATCTTCCGAAGTGGTGGCTAACAACTGACCCAGTTCAAGGGCTTCTTCTTCTTTGATAAAGGCAGGTAAACGGCTCCCCATCTTGGGGGTGGTTACCTGTGCCATAGGCGAAGAATCGATCTGCCCGGTTTTAAGCAGATACTTGTAAAACGACTTGAGCGTAGATATCTTTCTGACCAACGATCGGGCAGTTACACCCTGGTCTTTGAGCGATGCCAGCCAACTTCTGATCATAACGGGCTTTACCTCTCCGATCTCTACAACGGACACTTGTTGCGCCAAGTAGATTTGCCAGTCAGCAAGATCATGCTGATAAGCCAGCAGCGTATGTGGAGAGTACCGCTTCTCGAATTTCAGATAGCTACAAAAACTATCGGTGAGACTTGCAATGAGGGTAGCGGTTGACATCCCCCTAAAACTAAACAATCTTTACGGGGCCCATAAAAAAAGCCGCTGGAATAAACCGCGGCTTTGAAATATCGTATTGGGAAAATAGATGTATTAGCTGTCGAACTTTCCGTTGGCAAGCTGTTGCTTGTAGATGGCCTTGAGAACCTCGCCCCTTCTTTTTACGGAGGGCTTTGTAAAGCTTTGACGCTCACGAAGTTGAAGAAGAACTTTAGACTTTTCGAACTTCTTTTTGTACTTCTTGAGTGCCTTGTCGATGTTCTCGCAATCTTTTGAGTCGATGATGAGCATGTTGATACCTCTTTTGTTTGGAGGGGCAAAATTAGGGGAAAGATATCATTTTAAAAAATCTATTGGAGCGATCTTCCTTTAAGGGCTCCGGCCACGGCGTGGTCCATGGCCCGCTCGGCATAAGGTCTGCTGACCTCGTTGAGCGCCTCGATCTGCCGTTGAATCAGATCTTTGTCTTCGAGCGTAAGAGAAAGTTGTAAGGATTGCATGGCCTCTGCGGTCTTCAACAGCTCTTCTTGCGACAACAGCGATGCATGTTTGGCAATGAACTTCTCTGTTTGACCCAACAGCAATTCCCCTTCTGCTCTGGCCTCAGTAAGTGCCCGCTTTTTGATATCATCAACGGCATGCGTGATACTCTCGAGCAACATGCGCTCAACCTCCGTATCGGTTAGGCCGTATTGGGGTTTTACCTCGATGCTTTGCTCTACCCCACTTCTTAGTTCCTTGGCGCGCACCGTCAAGATCCCATCGGCATTTATCAGAAAGCTGACCTCTACTTTCGGAAATCCGGCGGGCATGCCGGGAATACCCTTTAGGTTAAATTCAGCCAGCTTGCGGTTGTCGACCACCAGGTCGCGCTCTCCTTGAAAAACCGAAATACGCATACTACCTTGTCCGTCCTTTTGAGTGGTATACTGCCTGCCGACCTTGTAGGGTATCTTTGAATTACGAGGAATCAGCACATCCATCAAACCTCCCATGGTCTCTATACCCAATGAGAGGGGTGTGATGTCGAGCAGTAAAAGCTCCTTATTGTTTCCGGCCAAAATATCTGCCTGCACAGCGGCCCCCAATGCCACTACCTCGTCGGGATGCAATGAATCGTTCAAGGACTTGCCAAAAAAAGTACTGACCTGTTGTTTGACCAGTGGCACACGCGTAGAGCCCCCCACCATCACCACTTCGTCTATGGCTTGCGTGGAGAGTCCTGCATCTTGCAGTGCTTGTTGGCAACATTGCAGCGTGCGAGACACCAATGGTCCGATCAGTTGTTCGAACTCATCTCTTGATAACGAAAATAAATGGTCGGCGACATGCACTTGGGCAATGGGCCCGTCCGATAACTTTCTTTTCGCCTCCTCTGCGCCCAAACGCAATGAGGCCATTAGCGCAGTATCTTTTTCGAACACATCAGGATCGACTTGACCACTGTTCATCCAGTGATCGACTATGGCGCGATCGAAATCGTCCCCACCCAAATAGGTATCTCCATTGGTTGAGAGCACTTCGAAAATTCCATTGCTGATCCGCAATAAGGAGATATCGAACGTACCTCCTCCCAGATCATAGACGGCGATGGTCTTCTGCTGCCCGGGGTCGGTACCTAATCCGTAGGCCAGGCTGGCCGCGGTGGGTTCATTGATGATGCGAAGCACATCGAGTCCGGCCAATTTACCCGCATCACGGGTCGCCTGGCGCTGTGCATCGTTGAAATAGGCTGGCACGGTAATAACGGCCTTGCTGACCGTTGTCTTCAGCATATGCTCAGCTCTGTGCTTTAATTCCTTTAAGATATAGGAGGATAGTTCTACGGGCGAGTAGAAGCGGTCGTTCATTTGTATCTTGACCAAACTGTCTTGTTCCTCGTCGAGGATCTTATAGGCATAATGTTGCCGGTGGTCTTTGATATCCTTGTACGACTTACCCAAGAGTCTTTTTACCGAGAAGATCGTTCGCTCGGGATGCGTACGCAAAAAAGGTCTGGCTTCCTCGCCCACCAACAACGCTCCATTCTCTCCAAAATAAACCAACGATGGGACCAGCGCAAGACCGTTTTGGTCACGAAGCACGATGGGCGTGCGGCTATCGGGATGCAATACGGCCACCAAGCTATTGGTAGTGCCCAGATCGATCCCCACGATCATCTCGGGTTGCTGCAGACTTCCGGTAGCGATATTGATTCCGATCTTTGGCATAGGTAA
>JBILFN010000055.1:0-11033 GCA_044351575.1 Chitinophagaceae bacterium | reverse complement strand
GCCAGATATAAATTCTTCAAAAAAATATACAGACACTATGATAGTAACTAAACAGGCAAGGCCCCTCATTCACATGAAGGGCCTTGCCTATTATTTTCAAAAATAACAGTACCGAGGATAGGACAATTATCTAACTCTCTGCTTGGCGATTTGATGGATTTTACAGATTGAAATTTAACATATTACGAGGGTAAAAGTGTGGGCGTTGACTGCTGCTGCAATATTTATTATCTTTGATAAGAATGAAAGATTTGGCAACAATAAAATCCAAGCTCGCCATGCTCAAGCCTGAGCTTGAAAGATCGTATCATGTCAAATCCATTGGCATATTTGGATCTGCCGTGAGAGCTGATTTTACTTCAGAAAGCGATATTGACTTAATTGTTGACTTCGACCGACCAATCGGCATTTCTTTTATTGATCTAGCCGATTTTTTGGAGCAAAAGATGCAATCAAAAGTCGATTTAGTATCTAAAAAAGGGATCAAGCCCCAATACTACTCTGCAATTGAAAAAGAGATTGTATATGTCTAAGAGGAACTCAGCGCTCCTTATCAACGACATTTTAGAAAGTTGCAATAAGATCCTGCAGTATACAAGTTCCATGGATTTTGAGGAGTTTTTGAAAGACTCTAAAACAATTGATGCTGTCATTCGAAATTTTGAGATAATCGGGGAGGCTGCAAATCGTCTGCCGGAAGAGTTCAAAGAGCAACACCCCTCCGTAGATTGGCACAAGATCCGAGGATTCAGAAACAGAATCGTTCACGACTACATGGGCATTGATTTTGGCATTGTTTGGGATATCCGAAACAATTACCTGCCCTCGCTGATCGAATCCCTTAAAAAAATCTGAACTCGCTAGCAAAGCAAAAGCCCCGGATGAAAATCCGGGCTTTTGATATTATTTTCAAAAACAACAGTACCGGAGATAAGACGATTATCTAACTCATATTTTGAAGAGCTAATGACTTTCATAACCTAAAGCCCTTACCGCCTATTTCGCCAATTGTCTAGGATTGAAAAAGAAAACAGTAGATACTGCGTAGAACTACTAATCCGGATCGTATTTTCCGGACAGCATACTACACCCTGCTAATATTTTTTCTACAACAAATTCCCGCAAAAACTACATAAGAATCCATTTTATTCTACAACAATTCAAATAAGAATGGGCCAGCTTTAGGAAGAGAAATTAATCCTCTGCTCTTTCACTAACATAATGGCCCCATGAAACATTACTCGCTACCGGCACGCGTAGCTTCCTTTATCTTCTTAGGATGCAGCCTGCTGATGTGTACCAAGAAAGATCAATTAACCACTCTTGAAAACGAACCCGGCAACATCGAAAAGAAGTTCTTTACCACTAATCGAACGCAACATGGTGATGAAAAAGTATTGGTCGACTACCTGATCCGCCAACATCAAAAAAATAAGTTCGTAGAAAAACAGTAGCACAGATAGGCTATCCTCGTTGGGATAAGATGATGGCTATAAAAACTAAGAGCAACGGGAGTGGCAAAGGCGCCTCCGATTCCACAGTAACTACCTACTACATACCCTTTGTGCGCGATTCCCAGCAGTATGTCAATGCCTCCATGATCATCAATACCGCCGCCAGTGACACCAGTTTTGGCTATCGGTGTGATTGGGAGTATGCGCAGCGACAAAATAACCCTACTAGTATAAGTGACAGTGCAGAATACCATGCCATCTTTTTTATGGTGCTTGATAAAGCTGTCTTTGGCTATACCGAATTTGATATAACCGATACCAGTATTTTTAAACACAATAGTCTTACCCCGTTAAGAATTAGACTAACTAATCCTATACCCGGAAACAGGGGCAACGACTATACTACCGTACAAGTTTGTCAAGAGGTAATTGTCAGCTGGCAAGACTGCCCATATCCTCGTGGACAGTGCGGTGGACCAAATGGCACTTGTGATAATTGCCCTCAGTGCACCGACTCAGGTCCATGGACATATTGCTGGACGACATTTATAGCCGGGGGTAGTGGGTCTGGCAGTACAGGTGGTCCAGGCGCTGGGTCCTCGGTTGGAACCGGAGGCGGTGGCAACACCGGAGGCGGCACCCCGCCGCCCTGCCCGGGAACAAGCACCTCCCAACGAGGACAAACAGTCACTCCAGGGTGTGACCCGGGGTGGAATCCGACTACTACCCCCTTAGCGTATTTGACAAATACACTTGGCCTAAACTCCTCTCAAACTGCTTTTCTCCAACAAAATCCAAACTATCAAGCCCCTCTTTACAATTTCATTTCTCAAAACTTTTCAAGTCAATCAATACAAATATGTAAAGAACATATTAATTTACTGATGACAAAGCCCGAGTACGTCAATTTTGTAAACAACCATGATATTACCGGAAACCACTCCTTAGTTTGGTGGATGGATAGTCAATGGCTGGACAACCCCTCTAACTTTAATCTAGATATTACTAGGTTAGATAATCAATATAAAAGACTTACAGCTGAAGAAAAAGCTCTTGTTATAATTTATCCGATTCAAGCATTTCTAATTAACTTAAATGTTCAAACAGCTTTTGATATGAGCAATGCCCGTATGGGGATGGGCACTTCCAATGGGCTTAATGACAAGAAAGATGCATTTCGACATGCCTTTTATCAAGCTATCAATACAAGAGATGTTCCAGGACGGACACTCCCAATACCACTAACTGGTTCAGCAATTGTCTCTCTCTTTGCAACGGCACATGAGAGCGAGGTCCCACAACAATTACATCTTGAAAGGGAGATGGACTTATTCAATAATGGTGTCGGCATTTCATATTGCTGGAATTGCTGGATAACATCCAATAATAGTATTGCAGATGCCATTATTGAAAAAATTAATAATGGAGAATTGAAATATCTTTCACCCTTAAATATTTTCCAATCACCAAAATGGCCGCAAGGATTAAATGGCATACTTCCTTCAACTTCGATTAAATGGACAAATCAATGAGATATCTACTCGTAAACATATTTTTTTTTCTTTGTGTAGGGTGTAGTACTACTCCTGAAGATGAAACCCGTATAATCACTATTAGCGATCCCAAAAAAGAGGAAGTCTTTTCCTTTAAACTTAAGCAGCGATTTAACTTTCATGCAATGAATATTATTGAAAATAGCTTAAATGATACCTTCAAGATAGGTGTCATGAAAGTCCCACCTAGAAAGGTGGGTAAACTATTTAGTGTCGAGTTTCTTGATGATTCTATCACATATATGTATATCCCCTATAAAGCCAGAACAGGCAAGCTAAAAATTGAGAGTATTTTTTTTGACGATTTTATTTATTGACTTAGAAAATCTGGTGATCTTGACCAATCTGAGCCAATCCAGATAGAAAGGAAACTTATGATTTAACCTTTGAACACCTGAGCAATCAACTGCTCGCCACCGGCAATGAATTGAACAACGATAAACCGACAATATCTAACTCGCAAAATGAACAGTTACGTGGAGTTAGTTTCAACTATATCAAACACTTGTGGGAATAAAAAACCAAGGACTCTTCAAGAAAACCCCGAAGAGTCCTGTTTAGTACCGGGGAGCAGACTTGAACTGCCGACCTCAGGGTTATGAATCCTGTGCTCTAACCAGCTGAGCTACCCCGGCCTACGCTGAAACAGAGAGCCGCAAAGGTAAGATTTTTTACGGTATTAGTCCAGCAAACCACGTAACGATTCCCGACAAGCCGGGTTAATCAAATATTCAAAATAGCGCTTGTCCGCCTCGCTGCGAATGCTTTGCACCAGAGGCTCTTTTTGGCGAGTTACAAAAGCAAATTTCTCATTCAAATTATTCATAACGTCACTGCGAACTTTTTTCTGCATACCGGGGGTTTTGTCTTTTACGCCCAGCACATAGTTGATATCGGCTATGCTGGCTGTAAGGCCCTTATCCGATCGACCAAGCAATAACTGCAATAAAGACTGCTCTGTTTCGGTAAACGGATGATGCTGTTCTGAAACTAGATCAACCGGCACAATTTCGCCAAGCTTGCGTTTACGATATCCCCAAAAAATGATCCCTCCAATTACGAATAAAACCAATCCGCTACCTAATGCGACACTATAAGGAAAAGGCTTCTCCCAGATAACGTCGCCCGTAGGCGCAAACAACTTGGTGTCCAGCTCCAAGGAGTCGTATCTATAAGTAACGGGATTAAAACTATACACCCACCCGCCGTAGAAATAGCTATGTGTGTGATTTTGAAGCCGCAGCAAACTTTGCACTAGCGTGGGGTCATTGAAAAAAGAGATTGTATTGCTGATAAAATCCATGTAATAAAGTCCCTTGGTAAACCCAAGTAACAACCCCCTTTCGGAGGGATAACAAGTCCAATTTGCGGTCTTAAATAAATTCAGCGCCGGGTCAGTAACCTCGCCCAATTCTTCCCACATTAGCTTTTTTACGTCCAGACGGTATGTAACAGGGTTGATCCTAAGTCCATTGTCGGCAGACAAAAGACCATCGTTGATGATGATCTGGTAGGGCACATATACAAAGCGCCCCCCCGTGTCGGACCAGGCACCGTAGCGACTGGAGGCAACCAGCGGCAAATGAATCTCCAGATTAGTAGGGGTAATATCCCATTCCTTATCTGTATAGTTATACTGGCGAAGCAGCCCATTCGACTTCCAAAACCCATAACCGCCAAGCTCAAAGATCTCTCCGTCGCTATGAAAGATGTAAGAGCCTATATTATAATTATAATTAATTGTTCGGTCCATGCGAACAAAATATAACATAGAGTCGCCTCTGTCTTGCATTTTATAGAGCTTGCCACTTCTTCCAAAATGTAAAACAAGACCCTGGCGTGTTGCTAGGTACTCCACCGGAAGTGCCTTCAAGAAAGGAGATTTATACTTGATGTAAAAGTCAGTTTGTACCCCCTGAAGGCAAGAAATACCCCCCTTTCGCTTGAGTATATCAGTAAAAAAAGGAGAACGGCGGATGCTAATGACAGAATCGATCTCTTCTTGAGCCAAACAAGTACTAGACAAAAGTACAGCGAGGATATAAATTATTTTATGGTTTTTCATTTAAATAATTGATATACAATTACATAAGTAGTAAGTAACCTAAATAATGTAGCCATTTTAAAAGCTAATATATAGGAAATAACCTGTAATTGAACCAATAAGCTAACCTATTCGAAAGTTATTTCTTTTTAACCCCTCATTTTTACACCTCGGTCGGTTACTAACCGATTTATGGGGCCCTTCCATTAGCCCTTAACCTTGTCTTTAAAATTCAAAATGCCCAAAGAGCCTGTAGAAATCAGACTGCCCAAACAAGATTACTTATCTCTGTTGGCGGCGATGGTTGCTGCAGGCTCAGTTTTTTTTCCCTGGTTCAACATCGAGGTGGTTACGAGCTATTCGGGATACACTAACCACCAGCTTTACGGAACATTCAAAGGAACGTATGTGGAGGGGGGTTGGGCAGGCCTGTCGCTATCTCTTTTTTGCGTGGTGATGATCTTTTTGCGCAATAAGTGGGGTAGCCTTACCGGGCTCTGCAATGTATTGATTGGCCTAAGTTATCTACTTGGCTGGGTCGACCTTTCGAGCAAGTTTTTAGCGACGCGAAAAGACAACGCCTTGCTTCTCGTGGAACCGCAAAACGGCCTTTATATGTTCATAGTCTCTTCTTTGGTTTGCTCGGTGCTTATAATCCGAACACACTATGCATCTCGGGGATTCTGACCGAATCGAACCCTTTTTTGATAAGCCTATCCCGAAGATCTTGCTGCACCTCGTATTCACCATGCACCAAAAAAAGCTCTTGCACCTTTTGGGGATCTTGTGACGATAGCCATTGACACAAGTCGTCATAATCAGCGTGCGCACTCATATTTCGTATCTGTTCGACAGAGGCATGTACTTCGTGCATTATACCATAAATACTCACTTCGCGTTGGCCACTAAGCAATCGACCGCCCAGTGAGCGAGGCTCACAGTACCCCGTAAACAGAACCCTGTTTCTGCTGTTCTCGATGCTGTTACTAATATGGTGCTTTACCCTTCCTGCATCGGCCATTCCACTGGCGGCTATAATGACCATGGGACCATTTTCGAAGTTGAGCTGTTTGGATTGCTCTACGGAGCGAATGTACTTTAACTGTGGAAAACCGAATGGATCTGCATCGCTTTGCATTACCCGCTGAATAGTATTATTAAAATTGGCCGGAAAGCTTTTGACGATCTCGGTAGCCTCAACGCTCAAGGGACTGTCCAGATAAACCGGCACTGCAGGCAGCCGATTTTCCAACTCGAGTTGATTTAAAAAGTAAAGCAGCTCCTGGGTTCTGCCTACACTAAAAGCGGCTATAACCAATTTTCCCTTTCGCTGTAAACAGGTCTCTTCGATATGCTTCAATAACAAGTCGGGGGTGGTCACATGCAGCGGATGCAATGAGTTTCCATACGTGGATTCCATGATAATCACATTCGCTTGCGAAAACGTTGCAGGAGAGCGAAGGATCGCATCTCCGTAACGGCCTATATCACCGCTAAAGGTTAGCTGCCGAGTGGAACCGGCCTCAGTAAACCGCAGGTGAACGGCCGCACTACCAATAATGTGTCCGGCATCGGTAAACTGTACCTGCACATTCGACAAGACCTCTACCCATTGGTCGTACTCGACGGCCTCAAAAAAAATGGAGCAGGCGCTGGCCTCTTGAACGGAGTAGAGTGGCTTTAGCAGGGGCAATCCCTGTAATTTTCTTCGCTTATTTACATAT
Source organism: Chitinophagaceae bacterium (assembly GCA_044351575.1). Taxonomy (GTDB): domain Bacteria; phylum Bacteroidota; class Bacteroidia; order Chitinophagales; family Chitinophagaceae; genus JJ008. Next base: position 4,258 of record JBILFN010000055.1, on the reverse strand, counting down.
CGAATTTCATCTTCTTGAATCTTGGCAGAATCTTGCAACAAGACCTCGGCCAGCGCCCTTGTGGCTGGCGTACACCAGATCTTTCCTCTAAAACCCTCTGCGACTAGTCTTGGAATAAGCCCACAATGGTCAATATGCGCATGGCTGAGCAACATGGCATCTACCGAGGCCGGGTCGAAACCAAACTGTCTGTTGAGCCGATCGGTATCTTTTCCCAACCCCTGAAAAAGCCCGCAGTCGAGCAGGATCTTTCGACGATCGGGCAACTCCACCAAGTGCTTTGAGCCGGTAACGGTGCGAGCGGCACCATGAAAACTGATCTTCATGCAAGAAATAATGTACTCGTAATTTACTTATTTTCTCTTAAAAGACCAGGTAAAGACAAATCGGGCCACCACCTCGCCCTGCTGGTTAGTTCCCGTTGCAGTGGCTTGTAGCGTAGCAGCTTCCCCACCCTCTACGGCCTGCTGAATGGCCGCCTCGAATAACGGCCCATCGTTACAGGTAAAGAAGATCTTGCCGGTGGCTTTTTTAAAAAACTGCGCTTGCATCGATACCACCAACATAGAAACGGCAGGCACTTTTTTATAGATACGCGCCATGGCCAACAGACCTGTGCTCATTTCTGCTGCCATGGCCAATGAAGCAAAATAGATGGATCGAAAAGGATTTTGAGAAAGCCAATGTAATGATATCTGAACGGTCGATGCATCGAGTGTGGCTTTCTTTACGCGTACTCCTGACAAAAAAGCAGCTGGCAACTTTAGCAGCATGTAAAAGCGAAAACGAAACGGATGATTGGCGATCCTTAAAAAATCATGTTGCATACTAGGCAATAATTTGCTGGGCTAACAGATCGTCCAAACTTTCCCTTCGCCGTATCAACTGCAGTCGTTGGTCCTTGTATAACACTTCGGCTGGGCGAACTCTTGCATTATAAGAAGAGGCCATCTCAAAACCATAGGCTCCCGCATTATGAAAAGCGAGCAGATCTCCCTCGCGCACCTCAGGAAGTACACGCGCCAGGGCAAAATCGTCGGTCTCGCAGATGTTTCCTGTAACCTGGTACGAATGCAGCCCTCCTTCGGGATGGGTAAGATTACTAATATGGTGATACGCCTCGTAGAACATAGGGCGAATTAAATGGTTTAAACCACTGTCGACCCCCACAAAAAAAATGGTGTCGGTGGGCTTAAGCACCGTAACAGTGGCGAGTAAGTACCCTGCTTGCGCCACTAGGTACTTGCCGGGCTCGAACCAAACCTGCAGCTGTCTTCCGGTTTTATCTTTAAAATCAGAGAAGGCCTTTGCTACCGACTGCGCTATGGCAGTCAGGTCGGTCTCTTTTTCTTCGGGCCGATAAGGTACTTTAAATCCTCCCCCAAGGTCTATGACAGTAACGGTTGTAAAAAGATCGGCCAGTTCCAAGAGCAACTCCACCCCTTGCGCAAAGACCGAGGCCTCCGAAATTTCGCTACCGGTATGAATATGCAAGGTGCGCAATTGCAATCCATAATCGGCAACTATTTTTTGCAGTTCCCCGATCTGCTCAACCGGAATACCAAACTTACTGCCTGCATGACCGGTAGAGATCTTGGTATTGCCGCCTGCCATTATATTGGGTCTAATTCTGACCCCCACGGGATAACCAGGCCCATAGGTAGCAGCGAACTTCTCTAGGTTAGATAAACTGTCGATAGTAACGGATACACCGAGCGATACCGCCTCCTGTATTTCGGTAAACGATACGCTATTCGATGTGTAAAGTATCTGGTCGGGGGTAAACCCGGCGTGAATGGCAAGTTTAACCTCATTGACAGAACTGCAATCAATGGAGCAACCTATGGAACGAATGTGACGTAAGATAGAAATATTGGTAAGCGCCTTTGCGGCATAAAAGAACCTGGCATCGAGTAGAGAAAAGGCGGCTGTTAGTTTTTGATACTGACCGGAGATCGCTTCTGCATGGTATACATAAAGCGGAGTACCAAAGGTATTGGCAGCGCAGATCAGCTCTTCTCTTGAAACGGACATGGAACGAAGATAATAAGATCAGCCTTCTTCTTCGGGCAGGGTATCTTTAATGGAGGTAGGCTCTACCAATTGCTCTGCCAACACCTCTTTAATGGTAGGAAGATCGTCCGACGAGTTGATGCCGAAGTAATCCATAAAATTGCGTGAGGTGGCATAGATAAGCGGATGACCGGGCAGTTTTTCGTTACGGCCGGCAATTACGATCAACTCTTTCTCCAATAACTTCTGCACCGCATAGTCCGAGCTTACGCCGCGAATAGACTCGATCTCCCCTTTGGTAACCGGCTGCTTATAAGCGATAATGGCCAATGTCTCGAGTGAGGCGGGCGAGAGGCGCTTTAAAAATTTATCGCCATTGAGCTGCGCGATGGTCTTATGAAATTCCTTTTTGGTGAGAAACTGCCATCCTCCACCGCTTTGCACTACCTCGAAAGAGTAGAACTCGCTGGAATACTTCTCGGTAATGGCTTGCAAGGCAGCCTCTGTTTGCTCGGTGGCCACCCTGTCTTCGAGAAAGCCCATGGCATTGTTAACAAGTTCGGTGAGCTCTGCAGTAGAAAGTGGCTTATCGCTGGCAAAAATCAGCGCTTCTATATGGGGTACAATGGCGGAAACGTCTGGCATGGTTAAATAGGTTCGACAAAATACTAATTACTGCGTACTGGCCCTGAAAAGTTCTGCACACCCGGTGGCAGTACCCCGGATGGCTTATCCCTGCAAGGCAGCGGCACCACTCACGATCTCGGTAAGCTCGGTGGTAATGGTGGCCTGACGAGCACGGTTATAAGAAATTTTGAGATTACGCAACATTTCGTTGGCGTTCTCACTGGCCTTGTCCATGGCGGTCATACGGGCGCCATGTTCGGAGGCGTTCGAGTCAAGTACGGCCTTAAATAATTGGGTATTGAGGATCTTTGGCATCAGCTCGGCTACCAACACACTTTTATCGGGGTCGTAGATAAAATCGGATTGGACCATCCCCTCTTTTTTCTCCACACGGGGAATCGGCAAGTATCTCTCTACCACAAACCGCTGCGTTGCAGCATTTTTGAATTGGCTGTACACGATCTCTACTACATCGAACTCCTTATTTAAAAAGGCGGTCATGGCAGCATTGGCAGCCTCTTGCACTTTTTCAAAACTCAGCTGTAAGAAAATATCCTTGAAACGAGCATCGGTCTTGTAGGCTCCCTTACTCAGGTTTTCGTAGGCTTTCTTTCCAATGTTCCAAATGGTCAGGTTGCCCTTGCTGAAAGGAACGGCATACTTTTCGGCAATGGTGGCTTTGACTAACTTGATAACATTGGCATTGAAGGCTCCGGCCAGTCCGCGGTCACTGCTTATGACGATCAAAAGCACTTTCTCGACAGGACGCTCCGCAGCCAGGGCCATTTCGGCGCCAGCCTCGCTGTTGCTCACAATATTACTGAGCATATCCTGCAGCTTTTGTGCGTAGGGTCGCATTTGGACGATGGCGTCCTGCGCGCGTCTGAGTTTGGCCGCACTGACCATCTTCATTGCCTTGGTAATCTGCTGGGTGCTTTGTACCGATTTGATACGGTTTCTAACCTCCTTTAACTGACCTGCCATGAATGCTTATTTGGGGGGCAAAGTTATGGGTTTTTTTTGGCTTATCTTTGCCCACTTATGTTAGGTTACCTGTCAAAATTATTCGGCGGCAGCAAGTCGGAAAAGGACGTGCGCAAAATAGAGCCCCTTGTTGGCCAGATCAATCAGTTCTTTAGCAGTTATAAACAACTGAGCCACGACGAACTAAGGGCAAAGACCTCCGAGTTCAGAGGTCGCATTAAAAACCACCTGCAAGCCATTGACCGCGAGATCGCAGAAAAGACCCTGTCTGCCGAACAACTTTCGTTCGAAGACCTGATGGGCAAGGATGCCATTTACCAAGAGATTGACAGATTAAAAAAAGAGAGAAACCAGCAAATCGAACAAATACTGAACGAATTGCTTCCCGAGGCCTTTGCGGTGGTAAAAGAAGCGGCCCGGCGATTTAAAGAAAATCCAAAACTTACCTCAACGGCAACCGATCTAGATCGCGACCTGAGCGTAAAAAGAAATTACATTACCATCGAGGGCGACAAGGCCATTTATCAAAATAGCTGGAGCGCTGCCGGCGCCACCATTACCTGGAACATGGTACACTACGATGTACAATTGATCGGCGGTATAGTACTGCACCAGGGAAAGATATCGGAGATGG
>JBILFN010000054.1:0-11072 GCA_044351575.1 Chitinophagaceae bacterium | reverse complement strand
GCTCATCGAGCTTTTATACATGCTGAACGACTCACATTGCACCAATACAATATTGGGACGACTCTCGAACGAAGTGCTGCGCGGACCAACCGTTCGGCTAAAATCAAAATCGGCAGCGGAGGAAAAACCCATCCACTTTTTTATGACCGGAAAAAGGGCACGGGCGCGATCTTCGTTATACCCTGGCTTTCGCAGTCCCAGGGTGGCCGCAAAATTCTGAACGGGATTGATGGCCAGATAGCTCAGAAAGACCTTAGAGAAACGAAAACTGTCCATTCTGCCCAGCGGCCGAAGAGAAAACGATCCGTGTATGCAGATAAGGGCGATCAAGAGCGCAGAGAGAAAGTGGGCAGGGCGGTGGGCAATACCCTGGCCATCGGTGGCACTAATTACTTGCCAGTGGCTACGCCGGTACATCCAGCGAAAGATCAGCACCGCCACTCCCAGTCCCAGCAGCATCCAGACCAATGGGTAGGTTTGCCAGATCATTCTTACCGAAATGGTAAAATCCTCTGCAAAGTTCATGGCACCCGCGTCGAGAGGCGTTTGGTTGTACGAGAAACTGCCATATCCGGCCGCAAAGAAGAAAAAAAGCACAAAGGTGATCATGGCCAGGTACCAGGTCCAGATCTTTTTATTGAGATCGGAATAAAAGGGAGACCATGCAGAATTGATACTGATCAAGATGACCGGTAATAAGATAACGGCAATCCAGCGCAGATCGTAGCGCAAGCCCAATAAAAATGCCGAGACAATGTCAGAGCCCGCCAGACCGGCAGGACGAAACTGTAAAAAGATAAAGAATCGAAACAGACCAAACAGCAATAAAAAGATCAGCCATAAGTTCGCTACCCAGAGCAAGGTCTTTGATATGCGCAGTCGCGTTAACATAACCGATACTATCACAAAGAAACGACATTCACCACAAGTGACGGCTTTATTACCTTTGCAGGGTGCTCGACAGCTGGCAACAATTTCTGCTACTACTTGAACAGGCCGACCGATGGGTCTTTCAATTGATCAACCGTCAACTTTCTTGGAGCGGGTTCGATGGACTGTTGCCGCTATGGCGAACCCCCGAGTTCTGGACACCCCTTTACCTGTTCTTGCTTTTGTTTATGCTGCTGAATTTTCGTAAAAAAGCAGGTTGGTGGATCGTGTATTTTATAATCACGGTCAGCTTGATGGATACCGTGGGCAATAAACTCATTAAACAGACCGTACAACGACTCAGACCTTGCAACGATCCCGATATGATGGCCTCGTTGATATTGCGAGTGCCCAACTGCGGAACGGGCTATAGCTTTATCTCGAATCACGCGGCCAATCATTTTGCCATGGCCATGTTCGCCTTTTTAACAATTGGCGCGGTAGCCGGCAGATGGCGTTGGCTATTCTTTGTATGGGCATTCAGCATTGGATGGGCCCAGATCTATGTGGGCGTGCATTATCCTACCGATGTAGTGGCGGGCGCAACGGCAGGACTACTGCTGGGAGGCGGCATGGGCTATGCGTTCAACAAAAGACATCAATTACGTATCTTCGACTCGGTAACAACTTCTTCTTCTTGATGGATCTTTTTATTTTGGGGGCCCTCATACTTTTGAATGGCCTTTTTTCGATGTCAGAGATCGCGCTGGTATCCGCCCGTAAGGGCCGGCTAGAAAGCCTCTCCGACAAAGGAGACAAAAAAGCACAGCTGGCGCTAAGCCTCTCGCAGCATCCCGAACGTTTTTTATCGGCCGTACAGATCGGCATCACCTTAATCTCAATCGTAACAGGGGTTTACTCGGGCGAACGATTTGGAAAGGACCTGCTTCCCTACATCGAACGACTGGGTCTACAGGCTGCGGTGGCCGAAACGGTCTCTACCGTACTTATCGTTGTTGTCATTACTTTCTTGTCGATCATTTTTGGCGAATTGATCCCTAAGCGGATCGGCTTGCTGCGCTCCGAGAAGATCGCCAAGGCCGTTGCGGGACCCATGCAGTCCTTTGCGCGTATTACCCATCCTATCGTGTGGTTACTGAACCGCAGCAGTGATATTTTCTTTCGTCTCTTTAATATTCGCAAGACCAAAGAGGATGCCATTACCGAGGAGGAGATCAAGACCCTGATCACCGAAGGCGCCGAAGCAGGCACCATCGAAGAGGCCGAGCAAGATATAATTGAAAGGGTGTTTCATCTCAGCGACCGCAACATCACGTCGCTGATGACGCACCGCAGCGACATTATCTGGTTTGACGAAAAAGATAACGAAGAAAAGATCAAGGAAAAAATTCTGCAAGAACCCCACTCGGCGTATCCGATCTGTAACGGATCGATCGATTCGATCATGGGCGTGGTCTCCATCAAGGACCTTTATGTGAGCCCCGACCAGCAACCCTTTGGAGAGATCATGCAACCGGCCCTGTTTATTCCCGAGAACCTGTCGGCTTACCAGGTATTGGAACGCTTTAAGGCCTCCAAGAACCAATCGGCCTTTATTGTAGATGAGTACGGCAGCATCTTAGGTATGCTGACGCTGAATGATATTCTGGAGGCCATCGTGGGAGAGATTCCGCAAGAGGATGTACCCGACTATGCCATTACCGAACGAGAGGACGGAAGCTTCCTAGTGGACGCACAGATTCCGTTTTACGATTTCTTGACCCGCTTCGAAAAAACGGAGTGGATGAACGAAGGTGAGCAAGACTTCGATACGCTGGCCGGCTTTATCTTACACCGCCTGGAGCGTATTCCAAAAGTGGCCGATAAATTAAGTTGGAAGGGATTCACCATCGAGATCATGGACATGGATGGTTATCGGATCGACAAAGTACTCGTGTGCATCAGTGACGAACTCCGGGAAGAGATGCAGTAAGATCCTCTAGTCAAAATCAATGCGAACCGTTTGGGCAGGATAATCCAGCTTGACACTTTTCTTTGCCCTGTCGGTGGCAACATGAAAAATATTGACCTGATCGGTGAACAGCTCGTAGAGCAATTTGGCACTGCAGTCCATAGTGCGGATGGAGCTAGTCATATTCGTTACCTCGAGATATACATAAGTGGCCTCACGCTCTTGCTCAAAGCCCAGGTACTGCATGTCGGCCGATTTTTCGTTGATCCGTAACTGTAAGCGCGATTGCATATAGCGACTAACCAGGGTATCCATACGCGCATGCATCGAAGGGTCGATCAGATCGGCCTTTTGATTAAAGGTGCTCTTGAGTGCCGCCTCAAAATCGTCCGTAAATAACTTGCACTGCACTTCTAGCGTGCGGTCGACCGTGTTATGACGTATGTCGGTTACGCTCACATGAAAGGGATGCGCGGTGGGTGGTGTTACGGCACCTCCCGGAGCTTTGCCCCCGGCCATCATCAACCATAAAAAAAGCGCCAGAACCGTTTGCATAAAATATTTTCTGTTCACAAAACTCTGCAATATTTTTAAGCTTTATGGCAAAAAGATTTTGCCGGTAAAATCGTAAACCCCGCTGTGCCATGGAGACCCTTCTTTTTTATTTTCCGTTGGGCTGGGAGCATATCCTGAGTCTGGACGCCCTCGACCACCAGGCCTTTTTGGCGGCCATGGGAGCTTCCTTTCTGTGGCAGGACTGGAAAAAACTACTGATCGTAATTACGGCCTTTACAGTAGGTCACTCCCTAACGCTGGCCCTGAGCGTGCTCAACGTTTTTACGGTAGAGAGCCGTTGGGTCGAGCTGCTGATACCGGTTACCATTGCCCTGACCGCAGCACAGCAGTGGTGGGGACGCTTTAAGGAGCGCAGCAAGACCTTTTTGCTCTACGGCTCGGCCCTTTTCTTTGGCTTTATTCATGGGATGGGGTTTGCCAACAATATCCGCTTTATGCTCTCGCAAGACCAGTCGCTTGGCTGGGGACTGCTGGGCTTTAACCTGGGCCTTGAGGCCGGACAACTCATTTTTATGGCCCTGTTTTTAGGGGTAGCCCAGGCTGCCGTACGGCTGTTGGGGCTGGAGAAACGAAAGTGGACCGAGTCGGTAGCATTATTTACCTTTGGCTTATCTCTTTTTATGATCGCTCAACGCATTACTACTCTCTAAAATCATCTTTATTAAAAACTGAACATAATGAGATCTACTTTGCTCGCCTTTGGATTGTTGCTGACAAGCTTCTTGTTTGCCCAGAACATCCAAAACAATCCAAACAGCAATCATGGTAACAAGTTTGAACAACTGGGAACCATCTTTCCTACCCCTAACGAATATCGCACGGCCAGCGGCGCCCCCGGTCCACGGTACTGGCAACAACGCTGCGACTATGACATTCGCTGTGAGCTCGACGAAAAAAATCTGATGCTCAAAGGATCCGAGACGGTCACTTACTTCAACAATTCCCCAGACGTTCTTACCTATCTCTGGCTGCAACTCGACGAGAACGAACACAGCTCGGTCAATAACGCCAACTATCAAGACAGCGAACCCATGAGCCGTCAGATGAGCGTGCAGCAATTAAAGCAACGCGAAGAGAACAAAGGCGACAACGGCTATGGCTTCAATATCCGTAAGCTTACCGATGCACTCGGTAAACCGCTTCGCTATACCATCAACAAGACCATGATGCGCGTTGAGTTGCCCGCGCCACTCAAGCCCGGACAGCGTTTTGTCTTTATGCTCAACTGGGATTATCGCATCTCGAACCGAATGACCATTGGTGGTCGCGGCGGCTACGAATATTTTTCCGAAGACGGCAATTACCTCTTTACCATGACACAGTGGTACCCCCGTCTTTGCGTATACAGCGATTTTAAAGGTTGGCAAAACCAGCAGTTTACCGGACGCGGAGAGTTTGCCTTGACGTTCGGAAACTTCAAGGTACAAATGACCGTGCCTGCAGACCATGTGGTGCTCTCGACCGGAGAATGCCAGAACTATCCAATGGTACTCTCTGCGGCTCAGCAAGCTCGCTGGAAGCAAGCACAAACCGCTAAAGAGCCCATTGAGATCGTAACGCTAGCAGAGGCAACAGCGGCCGAGAAAACAAAGCTCACCACCAAAAAAACCTGGATCTACAAGGCCGATAACGTGCGCGACTTTGCCTGGACGTCTTCGAGAAAATTCGTATGGGACGCTATGCCCATTACCGTAGAGGGCAAAAAAGTAATGTGCATGAGCGGTTATGGCAAAGAGGCCTACGGTCTTTACCGCCCCTACTCTACCAAAGCGGTAGCTCATACCATCAAGACCTACTCTGACTTTACGATCCCTTACCCCTACCCGGTAGCACAAAGTATTGAGGCCTCCAACGGAATGGAGTACCCAATGATCTGCTTTAACTACGGAAGAACCGAAAAAGATGGCACGTATAGCGAAAGCATCAAGAACGGTATGCTCGGGGTGATCATACACGAGGTAGGACATAATTTCTTTCCCATGATCATCAATAGCGACGAAAGACAGTGGAGCTGGATGGATGAAGGACTCAACACCTTTGTCGAGTACCTGGCCGAAGAGTTGTGGGACAATAAATTTCCCAGTCGCAGAGGACCGGCGGCCTATATTACCGATTACATGAAGCTTCCTAAAGATCAGCTGGAGCCCATCATGACCAACAGCCATAATATTGTGCAGTTCGGTCCCAATGCATATTCTAAACCGGCTACCGGTTTGAATATTTTGCGCGAGACCATCATGGGTCGCGAATTATTCGATTACGCTTTTAAGGAATATGCCAGAAGATGGGCCTTTAAGCATCCCGAGCCTGCCGATCTGTTCCGCACGCTCGAAGATGCCAGTGGCGAAGACCTCGATTGGTTCTGGAGAGGATGGTTCTACAGTACCGACGCTTGCGATATTTCGCTCGACACCGTCAAATACGCTGTAGCTGACACCAGCTCTGGAAATATTGGCACCGCTCGCACTACTACCATGCGTCGTGCGGCCGACAAACCCCTGGTCAATTCGTTCGAGGACATCTCCAAGGTAAGAAACCGCACCGACACGAACATCGTTTTCGCAACCGATGCCGATACTACCCTGCGAGATTTTTACTGGCGCTATGCCAGAGGCCTGGAACCCTATGATACTTCTCGCAGAGAGGTCACCATGGGCGGAGGCACTCCCGAGACCATGACCGAAGAAGAGAAAAATAAATACGCTTCGCTGCACCAATACGAACTTACCTTCTCTAATAAAGGCGGTCTTATAATGCCCATTATCATTGAGTGGACCTACAAAGACGGCAGCAAAGAAACCGAGAAGATCCCTGCACAGGTATGGCGACTTAACGAAAAGAAGGTCATCAAATCGTTCGTCAAAGAAAAAGAGGTAGCCTCCATTAAACTCGATCCCATGCGCGAAACTGCCGATATAGACGAAAGCAATAACAGCTGGAGAAATATTCCGACTCCTTCTCGCTTTACGGTATTCAAGCAAGGGCAGACGGGTGGCAGACGCAGTGGCGGCGGACAAGCCGGCAACCCCATGCAGCGTGCCCAAGAAGCTAAAAAAGGATTCTGAGGATAGCGAATGATCCGACTTGTTTTTCTATGGATAGCAGCCTGGCTGATCAGTAATCGGACCATTGCCGCTACGGTCGATACGATATGGGTGGAGAGTGCGACCATGAAAAGGTCCTTTCGTTGTGTAGTGGTAGTGCCCGGTCCGGACCAACATAACAATGCAAGGCTGCCCGTAACGTACTTACTGCATGGGTACGGCGGAGATTATTCGAATTGGATCAAAAAAGTTCCGGCACTCTCGCGATACGCCGATCAATTTCGAATGATGATCGTATGTCCGGAAGGACAGAATAACTGGTACATCAATAGCCCCGTTGTAGATAGCATTCGGTGGGAAACCTACATAGCCCAGGAATTACCGGCTTACATCGACTCCCACTATCCCACTATTGCCGACAGAAAGGCAAGGGCCATTACCGGGCTCAGCATGGGAGGGCACGGCGGATTGTATCTGGGCCTTAAACGATCAGAGGTGTTTGGCGCCTGTGGAAGTATGAGCGGTGGAGTAGATCTGCTACCGTTCCCAAACAAATGGCAACTGAACCAATTATTGGGCGACCCGGTCACACAGGCCGAAAACTGGAGACGTTTCTCCGTGATGCAGTTGACGGATGAACCGATCAAACAACCTATTGCCATGATCGTCGACTGTGGCACCGAAGATTTTTTCTTTGCTGTCAATGAAGCCCTTCATCGAAAATTATCGGAAAAAAAGATTGCGCACGACTATATCGTTCGTCCCGGAAAGCATGATTGGAGTTATTGGCAGCAAGCGCTTCCGTACCAACTACTTTTTTTCAATCGGTTTTTTTATGGTGCCATCGGGTGAGTCCCCTTCTTGCAATTTATTCATCACGTAGTTTTCTTTGGCCAATAACTTACCGCTGCGCGGGTCGAAATAGCTGAATACTCCGTGTCGCATGGAGATGCCTTCGTTTTTTACGATCACATCCGCTATCTTCTTATCGGGATCCTTTAGGTCGTATACCGCCACCGTATCGTAGGCTTGTTTCGGATCCATGGCCCTCCAGTTCTCTTCGCGAATTAATCCCCCGAAATAAGAAAAATAGAGTTGCTTACCATGCAGCTTTCCCCACCGGTAATTTTCTTCGGCGATCTTGACCCCTTCTAGCGAAAAACGTTTCCAGATCCCCTCTTTTGCATCATCGGCGAAATGCCCCTCTTCTTCATATCCCCTTTCGCCTCGCAGCTCGGGCACCGACAATACCCAGGGGCCTTGCCTTTTACCCGACATATCGACCCGGTTGAGGGTGTCTCCCCGGCGAGTGAGCAGATAGTCTTTCCACTGGGCCGAAAGCTGCAGGGTCTGCAAGAGTAAAATCAATAAAAATGCTCGCATTTTAGTAAGTTTGATTGATCGGGATTCACCCCCCATAAATACCTCTTTATGCAAGTTAAACCATCCGCCTTGCTCCACCTGATGCTGGGGCTAACCCTTTCGATTACCGCTTCCATAGCCACCGCGCAAGTGGCCCCCACTTCGGGCACCGACCGGTTACGCTCGCTGGCACAACGCGCCTCTTTATTTGGAGACAGCTTGCTAAATACCGTATCGTTTCGCTCCATAGGCCCCACTATTATGAGTGGACGCGTGGTCGATGTAGACGCTAACCCGAACGATCCTACCGAATTCTATGTAGCCTATGCTACCGGCGGACTCTGGCATACCGTTAATAACGGACAAAGCTTTACGCCTATTATGGATAGTCTCGATATTCATTTTTTGGGTGATATCGCCGTCAACTGGCAAAGCAACCCCCGTCTAATCTGGGCCGGTACCGGCGAGGCCAACAGCAGCCGTTCTTCGTATGCGGGTACTGGGCTGTATGTATCCGCTGACAATGGAAAGAATTGGCAGTACCGCGGTCTGGCCGAATCTCATCATATTGGAGATATAGAATTACATCCCTCCGACCCCAAGACCGCCTGGGTGGCCGTGCTCGGACATCTGTATACCGATAATAACGAAAGGGGTGTTTATAAGACCACCGATGGAGGTGCCACCTGGAAGCAAACACTTTTTGTCGATGCACAAACGGGTTGCGTAGACTTGGCGCTCGATCCTGAAAATCCCAACCAATTGTTGGCTGCCATGTGGCAAAAAAATCGAAAGGCCTGGAAGTTCGAAGAAAGCGGACCCGGCAGTGGTATCTATCGCAGTACCGACGGAGGAGACACCTGGCAAAAAACGTCCGGAGAAGGCAGTGGCTTTCCGCAAGGAAACAAGATCGGGCGTATCGGCCTTTGTTATTTTCCGGGCAACCCGCAGATCGCCTACGCCATTGTAGATAACAATACGCCATTGCCCACAAAAAAATCGACTACCGATTCTTCGTATACCAAAGAAGATCTTCGCCAACTGACCGTAGCACAGTTCGCCGCACTCGATAGCGGCAAACTCGAGAGCTTCTTACGAAAGAATCGCTTTCCCAGACAAACCAGTGTGGTACAGCTAAAAGAAAAAGTAGCTACGGGCAAATTGGCTCCCTCGGTGCTGTGGGATTGGCTCGACAGTGATGACGGTTTTCAAAATAGTGGTATTGCCGGCTGCGAAGTATACCGAAGCAATGACGGAGGGCGCACGTGGACAAAGACACACGAGAAGCCGATCGGCATCTTTAATACCTACGGATACTATTTTGCGAAAGTATATACCTCTTACCAAGATGCAGATAAGGTCTATATACTTGGCTTTAGTTCGCAAGTATCTACCGACGGAGGCAAGACATTTACCAACATGGACAAGGGTAATGTGCACGCCGATCATCATGCCTTGTGGGTCAATCCCAAAAAAGACAGTCATATCATCAACGGAAATGACGGAGGTGTAAACATTAGTTACGACACCGGAAAAAATTGGTTCAAGGCCAACACTCCGGCCGTGGGTCAATACTATGCCATTACGACCGACGATGCCAAACCCTACAATGTCTATGGCGGTTTGCAAGACAATGGCAGTTGGTGGGGACCCTCTAATCACAAAGAAGACATTGGCTGGATCGACAACGGCCAATATGGATATAAAATGATCAACGGCGGAGACGGCATGCAGGCACAAGTAGACAGAAGGGATAATAATACTGTGTACTCGGGTTCTCAGTTCGGTGTCTATGCCCGCTATCAAAGAGACAAATCGGGCGTTGCCAAGAGTATTCGCCCCCAACACCAACTGGGTGAAAGACCGCTGCGCTTTAACTGGCAAACTCCCATTTTACTCAGCCGACATAACCAAGATGTCTTTTACTACGGTGCCAACAGACTGTACCGTTCGCTGAACAAAGCGGATAGTCTTGTACTGATGAGTGGCGACCTTACCAAGGGCGGTCAAGCCGGTAATGTTCCCTACGGAACCATCACGACCATCGATGAATCTCCTCTTCGCTTTGGTATGCTCTACATAGGAACCGACGATGGCAATCTGCATCGCTCCGATGATGGTGGCTATACCTGGTCGGTATTGCACCGCACGGCCCCGTCCGACAAAAACAAAAATGCCAAGACGGTTGCTGTACCAGCAGGGCTAGATACCCGACAGCTCTGGGTGAGTCGCATAGTAGCCTCTCAGCACAACGAAAACAGGGTCTACGTAACACTCAATGGCTATCGCTCCGATAATTTTGAACCCTTTGTGTATGTGAGCGACGATAAGGGCGTAACCTGGCAGTCCATTGCGGGTAACTTACCGCTCGAGTCAGTAAATGTGATCAGAGAAGATCCTAAAAATGCCAACATACTCTACGTCGGTACCGACGGAGGACTTTATGTGAGCTTTGATAGTGGAAAGACCTATAAGGCTTGGCAGACCGGCATGCCCCGCTCCGTACCGGTGCATGATATTGCCATACAGCAACGAGATAACGAGATCGTTATTGGTACGCACGGCCGCAGTTTGTATGTAGGAAAACTCGATAAGCTGCAAAAGAGATAAACCAAGCCCTTGGTGTCAAGCGGCTAAAATTACCGCCGTTGCGTGAGCCATTGCATGGCCAGAGCATAGCCCTCTAGCCCGAGGCCGCAAATAGTACCCGCGGCCTTGGGACTTACGTAAGAATGTCGGCGAAACTCTTCGCGGGCATGTACATTGGAGATGTGCACCTCCACGACGGGCGCCTTAATGGCCGCCACTGCATCTGCAATGGCCACCGACGTATGCGTGTAACCCCCGGGATTCAATATAACTCCATGGCATGAAAAACCGGCCCGCTGTATCTCGTTGATCAATTCGCCCTCCACATTACTCTGGTAGTATTCGATGGTAACATCCGCAAATCGTGTTCGAAGTGAAGTTAGAAAATCGTCGAACGAGACCGCCCCATAGACCTCGGGCTCTCGTTTACCCAGCAAATTCAAATTTGGCCCATTGATGATAGCGATCGTCATGATTAATTTTTTGAGGCTCTGATCAGATCGATAAATTGATCGAACAGATAGCGGCTGTCGTGCGGACCCGGTGTTGCCTCGGGATGATATTGTACCGAGAACGCGGGCTTACCCTTTACTCTTATCCCTTCGATCGATTGGTCGTTGAGATTGACATGCGTAACTTGAATATGATCGGCTTTCTTT
>JBILFN010000053.1:0-11125 GCA_044351575.1 Chitinophagaceae bacterium | reverse complement strand
AATATGGAACAATAGTTTCATGATCTCGTCCGAGGTCTCCGGATCGAGATTACCGGTGGGTTCATCGGCCAAGATAAGCTTGGGTGAATTAAGCAAGGCCCGTGCAATATCGACCCGTTGCTGTTCCCCGCCACTCAACTCAAAAGGCATCTTGAATCCCTTCGATTTGAGACCTACCTTATCGAGTACATCCGCGATCTTTTCGTTCATTAGTCGCTCATCGGTCCAGCCGGTAGCGCGTAATACGAACTTTAAATTATCATTTACATTCCGATCGGTAAGTAGTTGAAAGTCCTGAAAGACCACTCCCAGGTTACGACGCAGATAAGGCACTTTTTTCCAATCTAATCCCTTTAACGAAAAACCCGCCACGGTAGCCTCTCCCTCTACCAACGGCAATTCGCCGTACAGGGTCTTTAGCAAACTGGACTTTCCCGTACCGGTCTTTCCAATAAGGTACACGAACTCTCCTTTGTTGACCTGCAGCTGCACATCGGCCAATACCAATCCGGAGCCCTGGTAGATGTTTACGTGTCGTAGATCGATTATTGCGTCAGACATAGAGAGGTTTTATGCAAAATACTATCATTTACTGTCAAAAGATCAAAATTGAAGTCGGTGTGGGCCTGCCACGATCTCGAGCGATTTGCTCTCTGCAGAAGCTACACGACCAATAACCTGCGCCTCGACACCAAAGCCACGGGCCAAGTTAATGAGTCGATCAGCTTCGGACTCGGTAGTGTAGATCTCCATTCTGGTACCCATATTAAACACCTGGTACATCTCACGGGCATCCGCTCCACTGGCCTTTTGTATAAGCTCAAAAACAGGTGGCGGCATAAATAAGTTATCCTTGATGATCTTGAGGGGCCCGGGCAGGTATTTGAGACATTTGGTCTGTCCGCCACCACTACAATGCACAAGCCCGTGAATGGCATCAAAATGATCGGTGATCATGGTAGTAAGCACAGGGGCAAAGGTGCGTGTAGGGCTCAGCAGCAGTTGGCCTATCGAAACGGACCGATCGCCGATGGCGATCGTATCAGTAAGTTGATGAGGACCTATATATACCACCGATTCGTCTAGCCCGTTATCGTACGACTCCGGAAAACGGGCACCATAGGTCTTGTGCAAACTATCATGTCGCGCGCTGGTCAGGCCATTGCTGGCCAGTCCGCTGTTATAGGCCGATTCGTAGGAGGCTTGTCCATACCCCGCCAAACCGATGATCACATCACCGGGAGCGATCTTTTGGTTAGTGATCAACTTTGACTTGGGCCAACGGGCCGTCATGGTTCCGTTAACCGTAATGGTTCTGACCAGATCGCCCACATCGGCTGTTTCTCCGCCCAGGTAATGAATGTCTATGCCGTACGAGCGCATCAACTCAAAGAAAGATCGCGTACCCTCTATAATGGCCTCAAGCACTTCGCCCGGTATCAGGCGTTTATTACGATCGATGGTAGAAGAAAAAAGTAAAGGAGAAGTAACTCCCACGCAAAGCAGATCGTCGAGGTTCATTACGATGGCATCCTGCGCAATTCCTTTCCAAACAGAAAGATCCCCGGTCTCGCGCCAATAGAGGTAGGCCAAAATACTTTTAGTGCCGGCTCCGTCGGCATGCATGATGTTGACCCAGTCTTTATCGTTACAGAGATAGTCCGGGTAGATCTTGCAAAATGCGTCGGGATATAACCCGGGATCGAGCCCCCGAGTGGCCTGGTGCACTTCTTCTTTTTGAGCCGAGACGCCGCGTTTTGAATAGAGTGACATGCAGAACGGTAGCAATGAATTTGAGAGGCAAACTTACTGATTAATGCCCGTTCGGTCAACTCAAAACAGACAGCTATCTTTGCGGCCCATGAAGGTCCATTTCGACATCGAGAACCTGCCTGACTTTACCCGCGCCGTGGTAACGATCGGAACTTTTGACGGGGTGCATCACGGACACCGGCAAGTGCTCGCTAAACTCACCGAAAGGGCCAAAGAGGTCAATGGCGAGTCTGTCATCATCACCTTTCATCCCCATCCCCGAAAAGTAGTCGCATCGGCCATTTTAGGAATTCGGCTAATCAATACCCTGGAAGAGCGTGTAAAACTACTCTCTACCCTGTCGGTCGACCATGTTGTGGTAGTACCCTTTACCGATGCCTTTGCCAACCTTACGGCCGACCAGTACATTGCCGATTTTTTGGTCAAAAAATTCAATCCGCATACGATCATCACTGGTTACGATCATCAGTTTGGAAGAGACCGCTCGGGAAATTTTCAATTGTTACAACAAATGGCCGACACCTATGGCTACCAGCTCGAAGAGATCCCCAAGCATGTACTGGAGCACATTTCGATCAGCTCCACCCGCATCAGGGAGGCCTTACTGCACAGCGAGGTCGAAAAGGCCAATCGCTTGCTCGGATATGCCTTTTTCTTTAGCGGAATAGTGGTGCATGGAAATAAGATCGGGCGCACCATTGGATACCCTACTGCCAACCTGCGCATTGAGGACAGCGAAAAGATCGTACCCGGAAACGGCATCTATGCCGTCTATGCCCAACCCCAACACTACGACCGAGCCCTAAAAGGCATGATGAGCATTGGATTTAGACCCACCGTAGATGGAAAAAACAGGGTCGTAGAAGTTAACCTGTTCGGATTTGACGAGGACATTTACGACCAACTGCTTACGGTCCATGTACATCACTATTTGCGCTCCGAAAAAAAATTCGAAAATCTAGAGGCACTCGTAGCGCAATTACACATCGATAAAGCCAACAGCTTGCAACTACTCTGATCAAAATTCAATGAGGTATTGCAATTTTTCAGGCTCGTCAAAAAAATCATCGATATCTACGCTAAGCGTCACCCTTTTCTTATCGTCGGACAGTTTCAACGACTTGCCCTCTGTTTTAATGGCCGGGCGTGGTAAATTGATAACATAAGTAGATTTCATCGAAAGACCCATACCGGAGAGTTCCCGCATGGACTTTAAAAATTCATCGCTCTCGGCACGGGAATAGCGATCTCTGTTAAGCACCCGCTTGATACTGGTAGCCGAGATGGATAGATCGTAGTAATCTTCGAAACTACTGGGAGAAGGCATTTGCCGGCCACCCGTAGGCAGCTTATCGCCCAGTTGTCTACGAGCTGCATCGCCCAAAAGTTTTCCGGACAACGGCTGAATAAGTGCGGCCTGACCATAATTATCAAACGGCATTCGAATACCGGTCTTCATTTGATCGGCACTACTATTCATTTGAATGGACAGGCTGGCCCGGGCCACGAGCACCTTCTCTTCGGCAGAAAGTCCGGCCAAACTATCGGCAGCAGCGGCCAGCGAAATAACCGTGTCCATCTTTCTATTATCGAGTTCAGCGAGACTTTGTGACGCACCCATTTGACGGGCCAGGCCCAACAGGTCTCCCATATCGGTTGAGGATGCAAATACGCCTCCGCCATTCTCATTAAGGGTGATCTCTTGCGTATTGTCCAAGCAAGCTGTGAGCAAAAAGGACAGACACCCGATCCATAAAAAGCTACTACGCATAAAATAAATTAAGGGTTGATGTAAGTAAGTCTATTTACTAAAGCAAGATCTTCATGACCAATTCTCTGAGCAGCGAGGCATCGGAGGCGCCAGCCGTACCAATGCCGACCGATCGTAAATTATACTGATGAAGCAACAACAGCACCTTTTCTGTGGCTGCATAATCAAAATTACGGGCAGCCGCCTTGTAATCTTTTAGAAAAAAAGGAGGCACCCCTAACGTGGCAGCGATCGTCTTGTCGTCGCCCCCACTTACGCCGTAGAGCATAAACACCTTAGAGAAAAATCCATAGAGCGAGGGCAAGATCAGTTGAATGGGCCCTGCCTTGGGGCTACCCTCAAAGTAGTTGATAATACGAAGACAACGGGCCGTATCTTTTTTGGCCAGCGCAGTTTGTAGCTCAAATACATTATACTCCTTACTGATCCCTACATAGCGCTCGACATCATCGGGAGTAATGGACTTACGCTCTCCCAAATTAACGACCAGCTTCTCGAGCTCGTTCTCGATACGCTGCATGTCCGAACCAATATGATCGACCAGCAGACTCAAGGCCATAGGCTGTATCGACAATCCCTTATCGATCACAACCGACTCAGCAAAGGAACGAAGGTCTTGCTCGTACAACTTTTTAGTACTGACCAGCACGCCCTTGTCTTTGATAAGTTTGGCGAACTTTCGACGACTATCGAGTTTTTTTTCTTTGTAACCGATAACCAAAACGGTAGAACCCAACGGTTGCTCCAAATACGACTCGAGCTTATCGATGTCTCGCATATGTTGCGCCTCTTTAATAAGCACTACCTGCCTTTCGGCAAACATTGGGTAGCGCTTACAGGCATTGACCACATCGGGCCAAGACGCATCGCGCCCATAAAATATGCTGAGATTAAAAGATGCCTCCGACTCGGAAAGCAAGCGTTGTTCGGCATAGTTCAATACCTGGTCTATATAATAGTCTTCTTCGCCCTCTATCCAATAAACGGGCTTATACATTCCTTTCTTCCAGTCGGCTATAATGGCAGCTGCACTCATAAAACACTAATATACAACGATACAAAAATTATCAGTCGATCGTTGATCAAGATCAGGGTTTAATTTAAGATTAATTTCACACTCCTGAGCAGCGCATTCGCTAATTTGCAACTATCCGTTCCTCTTTTTACCCTTAAACTATTTTTTATGAATGCTCCCTTACAGGGCCGCCCCGACGATAATCAACTGTCGGCCGCTCTCAAAAAAAAGAACAACATCATCATTGTCCTGTTGATCGCGCTGGTCGGCACCTGGGCCTATCTGCTATGGGACAAGAGCCAAAGTCGCGACACCATCGAATTGCAGAGCGCTCAAATAGAGAATCTGGATGCAGACAAGGCCGCCATACAAAGAGAGTTTGAGCAAGCCATTGTAAGGCTTGACTCTGTGACCAGCAGTAATACAACCTTGTCTAATCAGGTAGCCGAGCAGCAGCGTGACATTGACTCGCAAAAAACCGCCATCAAAAAAATACTCAGCGACCGCAATGCTACCCGTTCTGCACTAGAGAAAGCCCGCGGAATGGTCAGCGATCTGAATGGAAAGATCGCAGCCCTCGAAAACCAGATCTCCATGCTTCGACAAGAAAACATGGAGCTAAACCAAGCCAACACCACATTACAGGGAGAAAAGCAGGGACTAGAGCAAGATCTCTCAAAAAGCACAGCACAAAATGCAGCCCTGGCCAAGACCGTAGAGATCGGTTCTACCTTTACAGCCTCGTCCATTCAGATCTCTTCTATCGATGTAAAACCCGGTGGCAAAGAAAAAATAACGGCCAGTGCCAAACGGGTAGATAAGTTACTGGTAAGGTTCGACATCGAGAATAGGATTGCCCCTTCGGGTCCGGCCGATATGTACCTGATTGTTACAGACCCGTCCGGTAAGATAATTACCGAAAAAGGATCTGTGCTACCCACTCGCGAAGATGGAGACAGACCCTATACGGCCCTTATTGCGGTCAACTACGAAAAGGGTACCAGGCAGAAAGTCGAGTTTCCCGTAAGAGCAGGACAATACAATAAAGGAAACTACCGTCTAGAGATCTATCATAACGGATTCAAGATCGGCGAAAGAAACTGCCCCCTAAAGTAAACGTCAGGCAACGGCAATACGTTAGCAGACCACAAAAGAAAGGTCCCGCCAGTTGGCGGGACCTTATACTTATTACCCGATATCTTGCAGCTGGCCCACTAGGCCGGCATTCTTAGAACAGATTGTATCCGTAGCTCACGTAGTACAGACCACCCACTGCAGGGCTTCCGAAACCAGTGCGCTGGTAGTTGTTGGCAATGTTGGTACCACCCACACGGAAAGTACTCTTGGGGTTCTTGGCAGGACGGTAGGTGACCTGCGCATCCCACCAGCCAAAGGCAGGCAGTGTACCTGTAACGAAAGTACCCTCGTAGTAGTTACGATCTTGCCACTTGTAGACAACGTTAAATCCAAAATTCTTATACACGTTGTCGTTGCGAAGACCAATGTTGGTGCGGTAACGAGGGGCGTTGAAGTAAGTTACGACTGTAGGATCCACTTCACTGAGTCTGTCAGAGAACACGTTTCCGTAGAGTACATAACGCTTGATCCACTGGTATTCGAATCCGACACCCCAACCGGTGGTGGTTACCACATCGGCAGAGTTCTGTACATAGGAGAGGTTAGTGCTGCTAAAAGGAGAATAAAGATCTGAGTTAGCTCCGGTACGAGACTGAACCAAGGCCACACCCACCAAGAAGTCTTGGTAGCGGCTATAGTACACATAACCATCGATCAGCAATTTCTTGCCAATGACCCCTTTGTATCCCAGCTCGTACGACTTTACGGTCTCGGGCTTCACCTCTTGGTATTTCGCTCTTACTAAGCGAGAGGAGTCACCCAATGAGCCGGCGCGGTAAGCCAGTACACTGGCCGCGGTATAGCCTGGACGGGTTGAGTTAAGACGATAATAATCTTGAAACTGAGGCAGACAGCCCATCAACACACCAGAACCGGTCACTAAACTGATATATTGGTTCTGGTTGGTAGGAAAACGATAAGAGGTCTGGTAAGAAAGGCGAAGGAAGTTCTCTTTAGCCACTTTGATAACGGCAGACAAACGGGGCGTAAAACGACCTTTGAAGTTAGTTTGCTTATCGTAGCGGCCCGAAGCAGAGAGGGTAAGTCCATCATCAAAGAATTTCTTCTTCAACTGCATGTATCCGCCATATTCATTGATGCGGATCAACTGTGTCGTATCGGCAAAGAGCGTACCTTGAGAGTTAAGCACGAACTGCTTCCAGTTGGTACCGACCATCATCTCCACTTTGTCGGAGAAACCGGCCATATCAGAAATATTGAATTGCGTCTCTGCGCTCCACAGATCTGTCTTATCTAAGAAGAGGGCTCCACCCTTGCTAATGGGAGTTCTCTTGATCTGATTCATGGCATCAGCGTATGCTTTGGTACCAGGAACTAAACGAGTGGCATCCGCAGAGGTACGAGCGGCTTGGTGCAATTGAAAATCACTGGCAAGACCTTGATTCAAACGCTTACCCTCGGAGAAGGTTCCAATATATTGAGGGAACCACTGTGAGCTGGGACGAGCAGTTTCATTCAAGAAGGCACCCACCGCGCTGGCGTTGTATGACTCACCTGCATTTTCTTGCGTGGTGTAGGCACGAACGAACCAGTTCTTATGACGCAGTTCCAATTTGTGCTGACCCATGCTGAGGTTACGGAGAGAGTAACGATCGGCACCGGTATAAACGGTAGTACCAAAACCAATGTAGCTATTGAAAGACAACTCCAAGTTGTCGGTAAACTTGTAATGAATTCCGCCATTCACACGCACGTTGAGTGTTCCGTAGTCAACCAATTGTTGCTCCTCGTAACCGGTACGGCTGACGGTTGCCCCGCCAAAGTAATTATTGCGAAGACCGATATAGAAAGGCATCATGTTTTGGATGGTAGGCTGCAAAGGAGCAGGAAACAAACCCAAAAATCCACCGATCTGCGCGTTAGAAGGAAACATGGGGTTTCCGATGGCGGTAAAGTAATTATTGGCAGCGGCTACTACATCGAGCATACCCCCTGTTGCGGCCAGAATACCGCTTCGGGTAGAATTCTGTACAAAAAAGGCAAAGGCATTCATATTGGCAGCGGTCTCATCGCCATACATGTTGATTCCATTGAAACCGGGGTCGCTGGTGCGGTTACCGGGAGCAACGGCACTTAAAATACCGATCTGGGACTTATTGCGATAATCTTCGGCTTCCCAGTCAGAACCTTTTACCATAGAAGCAGCCAGCTTAATAGCCAGCTTATTCTTGTAGGCCTTGGCCCAACGGAACGACCAATCGTAGAAAGGAGATGCCGTACGCTGCTTTTGATCAACGTGCATCATACCCTGCTTAATGTTGTAGCTGAGACCTTGATATTTGAAAGGATTTTTTGTATTGATAAGAACGGTACCGTTCATACCACCAGAACCATAGAGAGCAGAAGAAGCTCCCGAGAGCACCTCTACACTTTCCACATCGAGGTCAGAAGGACCTACCATGCTACCGACGGCAAAGTTCAGACCGGGGGCCTGGTTATCCATGCCATCCATCAATTGGTTAAGGCGAGTGTTACCACTGCTCACGAATCCGCGGGTAGTTACCGTACGGAACGTTAGAGAAGCAGTATGAACATCCACTCCTTTAAGGTTACCGAGCGCTTCGTAAAAGTTAGGAGCGGCTACGTTGCGAAGAGCGGTATTACTGAGACGCTCCACGGTTACGGGAGACTCCAACAAACGCGTGGGAGTACGGGTGGCAGCCACCACTACTTCCTGACCCAGCGCATTGTTAACCTTGAAGTCTACCACCAGGGCCTCGGCCGCATTCGATACGGTTACTTCGGCATCCAGATAGCCAACAGAGGTAAAAACAAGCACGGCAGGCAATTTCGACACACTGATCGAGAAGACCCCGTCAGCGTTGGTATAAGTACCCTGCGAGGTGCCCTTAACGGCAACCGATACGGCAGGCACAGCCTCTTTAGAATCGCTATTACGAACAGTCCCTTTTAACGTAACTGTCTGAGCAAAAGCGGAAAACACAAAAAGGAGGGCCGTAAGCGAAGAAGCTAAATAAAGGTAGCTTTTTCTCATAATTGGGAATTTTGGTTTTGAATAGAATGGAAAATTACAATATGTATTGCTTCTGTAAAAATTTAATTTTTAACGAGAAACGATAGGCATTCAACGGGTTCAAACCCTTATTTTCGGGCCATGGCTCCCTTTGCATTTATTGGTCAAACAGGCTTCTACAGTGGCAAGGTCAGAGACGTCTACAGCATCGGAGAAAAATGGCTGGTGATGATCGCCTCGGACCGTATTTCGGCTTTTGATGTAATTCTACCCCGCCCCATCCCCTTTAAAGGGCAAGTACTCAATCAAATTGCAGCCTACATGCTAGAGGCCACCCGCGATATTTGTCCAAATTGGTTGGTTTCGACCCCTGCTCCCAACGCCTCCGTCGGAAAGCGGTGCAAGCCCTTCAAGATCGAGATGGTGGTAAGAGGCCATTTGACCGGTCATGCCTGGAGAACCTATATGTCGGGAAAAAGAATGCTTTGCGGAGTGCCGTTGCCCGAGGGCTTGCAAGAGAACGATGCCTTCGAAAAGCCGATCATTACACCCAGTACCAAAGCTGCCGAAGGGCATGATGAGGATATAAGCGAATCAGAAATTATTTCACAAGGGCTGGCCAGCGCCGAAGAATGGCAGCAGTTGACCGATTATGCGCTTCGCCTGTTTGCGCGCGGGCAGGCCATTGCCCGGCAACAAGGACTGATACTGGTCGACACCAAATACGAATTCGGCAAGATCGGCGACACGATCTATTTGATGGACGAAGTGCATACCCCCGACAGCTCGAGATACTTTTTCGCGGATGGTTTTGAGGCCCGTCAACAAAAAGGCGAACGGCAACCGCAACTCAGCAAAGAATTCGTACGCGAATGGCTTATTGCCAACAATTTTATGGGAAAAGAGGGACAAATGGTGCCTCCCATGTCCGATGAGTGGGTCGACACCATCTCTAAACGCTACATTGCCCTTTACGAAAAAGTGATCGGCAAACCTTTTGTACCCACCCCCGTTTCAGAGCAGGAACTCTTTACAAGGGTGAGTGAAGCAATAGAAACATTGCCCGTTTAAAGAGAGCGGTTGTTCAAAAATGATATTTATCAAGACGGCTCTATCGAGGAAGACGCCGTTGTAGAAGACCCTGATGTGGATAGACCCTTCTTCTGTAACAGCGGCAACCGGCTTCTCGATTTATTAAAGATGTGCTGGCCTTTATCAATTCCTCTACGGAGCTTTTTTCTTTCTTCTTCGGGCAAAGAAAGCGTTTCCTTACAAGCGGGCGTGCAACACCCCTGCATGGCCTCTGCACAGCTTCGACACTGAATAAAGAGCAGATGACACCCCTCATTGGCACAATTGGTATGCGTATCGGCAGGAGCCCCACATTGGTGGCAGTGGGCGATCACATCGTCTGTAACCCGCTCGGAGAGTCGTTCATCAAAAACAAAATTCTTGCCGATAAATAAATTATCAAGTTGCTTTTCTTTTACCTCACGGGCGTAATTGATGATGCCTCCCTCTAAGTGAAATACGTTCTTGAACCCTTTGTGGAGCATGTAAGCAGAGGCCTTTTCGCAACGAATACCTCCGGTACAATACAGTAAGATCGTAGCGTCTTTCTTGTCTTTCATCATCTCTGCTGCCATGGGCAGCTGCTGGCGGAACGTATCGGAAGGAACTTCGATAGCCTCGCGAAAATGCCCAACCTCGTACTCGTAATAATTTCGCATGTCCACGATTATCGTGTCGGGATCTTGGGCCATGGCATTGAATTGTTCTGCCGTGGCGTACCGCCCCTTACGTTGCATATCGAATTCGGGATCGGTAATGCCGTCGGCCACGATCTTGTCGCGCACTTTTATATCAAGTACGAAAAAAGAAAGCCCCCGGTCATCGACCGCCGTGTTGAGTCGTATTCCGCTTAGCGCAGCGATCGCATAGAGGGTTTGGCGAAAAAGATCGAGATGATGGGTCGGCACACTGACCTGCGCATTGATCCCCTCGCGAGCCACATAGATTCTACCCAGCACACCCAGGGGCTCAAGCAGTGCATAAAAACTATTACGAAAATTGGCCGGATCGTCAATTGGAAAATAATGATAGAACGAGACGGTGGTACGCGGCGTAGGGTCATTTGCCATACGCTCTTTGAGCTCCTTGCGGGAGATCCGGTTGTGTAAGGACTTCATCACTTGAATTTTAGTTCGCTTCGAACCCCAATGGCAGGTTGGGCAAAATTCTAAAGCAATGCAAATATACTGAGACGATGCTTACCGAAAGAGTTGACCGGTAACTCCCAGTCGAAGTGCCGGTTGCATAGGACGTCCGGGCAGGTAAGAGAATATATAGTCGACCCTGAAAACCTTAAACAGGTTATCGACCCCGACGAACCACTCAAAATAACGCAGGTCTCGATTCACATAACAGGTATTGA
>JBILFN010000052.1:0-11200 GCA_044351575.1 Chitinophagaceae bacterium | reverse complement strand
GGGGGTAGCACCTTAGAAAGATCTTCGGGTAAAAGGGCAGCGATCAAAGCCCGTACTTGGTCAAAAATTTGATCCGCATAATCTTAAGCTGCTCCCAGGTAAAGTTAAATTCGGCCAATTCTTCTTGGGCCACCTGTAAAGACGAAGTTTCGCAGCTTTTAAAATAATCCATGATCTCTTCTTGCTCCTCGCGATCGATCATTTCGTCGATGGCATAATCCAGATTGAGGCGGGTACCGCTGGCGGCAATGGTCTCGATCTCTTCGAGCATTTCATCCATGCGCCATCCTTTGTTCTTGGCGATGGTCTCCAGCGGTACTTTCTTATCGGTATTTTGAATAATGTAGACCTTGTCGCCACTTTTATTCACTACGCTCTTCATTACAAAATCGTCGGGGCGTTCGATCTGGTGCTCCTCAACGTATGCTGCGATCAACTCTACAAACGGTTTTCCGTATTTGATAGCCTTGCCCTTACTAACACCTTGACATTTTTCGAGTCCTTCGAGCGATACAGGGTACATGGTGGCCATATCTTGCAACGAGTTCTCCAAAAAGATCACAAAGGGAGGCAATCCTTTTTTCTTGGCCTCTTGCGCTCTTAACTCTACGAGTTGTTTTAAAAGCGCCTCGTCCATGGCTACCGTTTCGCTCTCTTCGGCCACTTCCCAATCTTCATCGGCATCGGCCTCTTCGTAGAGTTTATTGAGAACAATAGTGAACGATTTAGGTTTCTTTAAGAACAAGTTTCCTTTCTTGGTAATCTTTAATACGCCGTACTCTTCGATATCTTTTACCAACAATCCTTCGAGTATCAATTGCCGAAGAAGCGATTGCCAAAAGAAAGGTTCCTTATCGTTTCCACTGGCAAATGCGCTAAGCCCTTCGTGACGGAACATGGTGATCTGCGGAGTCAGCTTACCACAGATAATGTCCACTACATAATCGGTGGCAAATCGTTCATCTAACTCTTCTATGGCTTTCATGGCCAGGACTGCCTCTTCTTTGGCCTCGATCTTTTCTTTGGGGTGTTTACAGTTGTCACAGGCACCGCAGCTCTCCTGGTCGTACCACTCGCCAAAATAGTTCATGAGTACTTTTCGACGGCACACACCGGTCTCGGCGAACGATACGGTCTCGTTGATCAACTGAGCCCCTACCTCGCGCTCGCTGAGCGGTTTGTCACGCATCAGGTGTTCGAGTTTCGATACATCCTTGTGCGAGTAGTATAAGATACATTTTCCCTCGAGTCCGTCCCGACCGGCTCGTCCGGTCTCTTGATAATAATTTTCGATGCTCTTGGGAATGTTGTAGTGGATCACAAAGCGGATATCGGGTTTGTCAATCCCCATTCCAAAGGCAATGGTGGCACAAATAACTTGCACGTCCTCTCCTAAAAATTGATCTTGCCGTTCGGCCCGCACCTTAGCATCAAGTCCGGCATGGTAAGCTACGGCCTTGATACCATTGGCCATTAAAATTTCGGCCAGCTCTTCGGTGGTCTTGCGGTTGAGGGTATAGATAATGCCGCTTTTCTTTTTCATCCCCTTAATAAAGCGAACAATATTCTCCTCGGTCTGCGCCTTCTTGATCTTGGGCAATACCTCGTAATAAAGGTTGGTACGATTAAAAGAAGACAAAAGAATTTGGGGATCGCGAAGCTCGAGATTCTTAACGATATCGCTCTGCACTTTGGGCGTGGCCGTAGCCGTGAGTGCGATCATGGGCACATCCGGGTTTATCTGGATCATCATTTCGCGCAAGCGGCGGTACTCAGGTCTAAAGTCGTGTCCCCATTCCGAGATACAATGTGCCTCATCTACCGCAAAAAACGAAATGGTCAGGTCGGCAAAAAAAGAGAGGTTCTCTTGCTTGGTGAGTGTTTCGGGAGCTACATACAGCATCTTGGTCTTTCCACTGGCCAAGTCGTCGTGTACTTCGCGGATCTCCTTTTTGTTGAGGGTCGAATTAAGAAAGTGCGCCACATCATCACTGCTGCTATAACCTCTGACCAGGTCGACCTGGTTCTTCATGAGTGCGATCAGGGGAGACACGATAATGGCCACTCCTTCGCTAACCATTGCGGGTAGCTGGTAGCAGAGGCTCTTGCCTCCACCGGTGGGCATTATTACAAAGGTGTCGCGCCCGGCGAGCAGACTTTCAATGGCTTTCTCTTGGGTACCCTTAAACGAAGAAAATCCAAAATGTTCTTGGAGAGCCCGGTGTAAGTCGAACCGTTTTGAAGCGGAAGGGGCAGGTTTTTTCTTCTTGGCGATCGTTCCCATTAATTGTCTTAAGGTACTCTTTTTAGGTGAGGGTCTGCCCGATTAAAACAACATTATCCCATGCTTGTTTAACTTTTTTCGACAAATCTTGCAAAAAAGATAAATGTAATTGATTGTCAACTATTTAAGAAGCATTTATTTGCGACAGCCAGCACCTGGTCGTCCATGATAATAAATGAAGTAATTTTGACTCGTCTTCGAAATAAACTAACAACCGTTAGCTTTATAGAAGCCCCTCTCTTCATGAACGCCACGGTTAAACAAATTGCCCTGCAAACCATCGATCTCGAGGCACGTTCCATTCAGGCACTTCGAGGTTCCATCAACAGCGATTTTGAGAATGCGGTTCGTCTTATTGCAGATTGCAAAGGCCGGGTGGTAGTTAGTGGTATTGGTAAAAGTGCCGTGATTGCCCAAAAGCTGGTGGCGACCTTTAATTCTACGGGTACCCCTTCTTTATTTATGCATGCGGCCGATGCCACGCACGGCGACCTTGGCATGATTAGACCCGAGGATATCGTGATCATTATTAGCAAGAGCGGTGAGAGCCCCGAGATAAGGGTGTTACTTCCGCTTATTCGCAATTTTGGAAATCCGCTGATCGCCATTGTGGGTAACACAACTTCTTCGCTAGCCCAAGGGGCTACTTGTATATTGGATACAACCGTAGAGGCAGAGGCTTGCCCCAATAATCTGGCCCCTACCAGTAGCACGACCGCACAGTTGGTGATGGGAGATGCCTTAGCGGTTTGTTTGATGGAGTTGAAAGGATTCAATTCCGAAGATTTTGCCCGCTTTCATCCGGGAGGAGCCTTAGGAAAAAAATTATACCTGCGCGTTGGCGACCTTTCGTCAAAAAATGCAATGCCGCAGATCGGTCCTTCCCAAAGTATTCGTGAGGT
This sequence comes from Chitinophagaceae bacterium, assembly GCA_044351575.1. Classification (GTDB taxonomy): domain Bacteria; phylum Bacteroidota; class Bacteroidia; order Chitinophagales; family Chitinophagaceae; genus JJ008. The sequence continues at coordinate 8,014 of JBILFN010000052.1, read as the reverse complement.
GATCGTATCGATGACCACCGGTCGATTGGGAGTAACGGTCGTTATTGACGATAAGCAACAGGTGCTGGGCATCGTTACCGATGGCGATCTTCGAAGAATGCTCGAGAAAGGAACGCCGATCGATTCGCTAACGGCCGCCGATATCATGACGCCTTCTCCCCGCATTATTCATTCCGACGAGTTAGCGGTGGTGGCGCTTGACATGCTTACCCAACATCATATTTCCCAATTGGTGGTGGCAGACGAAAAAAAATATAAGGGTGTTCTGCATATTCACGATCTGATGCGCGAAGGCCTTATCTAACCTTACTCTATGAATTCAAATCATTACGTCGCAATTATGGCAGGGGGTATTGGCAGTCGGTTCTGGCCGATGAGTCGTAGTCGCTATCCCAAGCAGTTTCTCGATATTCTTGGGCTGGGTCGTACGCTGATCCAGCAAAGCTACGATCGCTATAGCAAGGTGGTGCCTGCCGAAAATGTTTACGTTGTTACCTCTGCCGAATATGTATCGATCGTCAAAGAACAACTGCCCGATCTTCCGGCCGAGAATATCTTGGCCGAGCCATCTCGAAAAAACACGGCGGCTTGTATTGCCTATATTGCTTTTAAGTTACAAACCATCAATCCCAATGCGGTGATGATCGCGGCACCGGCCGATCATTTGGTTACCGAGACCACCCAATTTGTAACAACGGCCCAAACGGCCTTGCAATTCGTGGAGCAAAACAATGCGCTGGTCACCATCGGTATCAAGCCTTCGCATCCCAATACCGGATACGGCTATATACAACACGAGATGACTGCTGTTGCACCCGAGGTGTTCGCTGTAAAGACCTTTACCGAAAAACCCAGTGAAGAGATCGCCCGCGCCTTTATCGCCAGTGGCGATTTCTTGTGGAACGCAGGCATATTTACCTGGAAGGTCTCGGCCATACTGAAGGCCTTAGAAGAACATTTGGCCGAAGTCTTCGAGGTCTTTGCCGCAGAACGATCGCATTTTAATACGGTAGGCGAGCAAAAGGCGATCGAAAAGATCTATCCGCTTTGCACCAACATTTCCATAGACGTGGGCGTTATGGAAAAAGCAAATAATGTATTTGTTATTCCGGCCGATTTTGGTTGGAGCGATCTGGGTACCTGGAACAGTGCCTGGGATAACATGGAGAAGGATTATTTTGGCAATGCCGTGGTCGGTAAACAAGTGATGGTGGTCGATGCCAATAATTGTGTGGTGCATGTTCCCGATAATAAACTCGTCTTGCTCCAAGGTCTTCGTGATTATATAATTGTCGATACGCCCGATGCGCTCCTGATCTGTAAAAAAGAAAAGGAGCAGCAGATCAAAGAATATGTTGCAGAGGTCAAACGAAATATGGGCGATCAATACTTATGAAGCTGGTCTCTAAACTACCCGCAGTCGGCACATCTGTATTTACGACCATGAGCGCACTGGCCGTAGAGCACAAGGCCATTAACCTGGGGCAAGGCTTTCCGGATTTTCCGATGAGCGAAGAACTGATCGGGCTGGTCACCAAGGCCATGAACGATCAGTATAATCAATACGCGCCCATGGCTGGGTGGTTACCCCTGCGCGAGGCTATCGCCGAAAAGATCTCTTTTCTATATCAATCGGCTGTTGATCCCGATACCGCCATTACCATTACACCCGGCGGCACTTACGCATTATATACGACCCTTACTACCATTTTGCAACCCGGAGATGAGGTGATCGTATTCGAGCCGGCCTACGATTGTTATGTGCCCGCTATCGAATTAAATGGAGCCAAAGCGGTACGTCTTTCACTGGTGCATCCGCATTATACCATCGATTGGCAACAGGTAAAAGCCGCTATTAGCCCTAAGACGCGGGCTATATTGATCAATACACCACATAACCCTACCGGGGCGGTCTGGTCCGAGTCGGATATTGCCTCGCTTCGCTCGCTGGTCGAGGGCACCGATATCCTCATTATTAGTGATGAGGTCTATGAACATCTCATCTTTGACGGTCGTCAGCACTGTTCGATCCTTCGTTATCCTGATCTGCTCTCGAGAAGTTTTGTCTGTTTCTCGTTCGGAAAAGTATACAACTGCACAGGCTGGAAGCTGGGATATGTTGTAGCTTCTCCAAACCTGATGCGGGAGTTTCGAAAGATCCATCAGTACAATTGTTTTAGTTGTCCTACACCGGTACAAGTAGCATTGGCTACCTTTTTACAACAACGAGAAGCGTATCTGCGCCTGGGTCAAGATATGCAAACCCGCCGCGATGCATTTATTGCCCTAATGAAGGATACCCGGTTCGATCTCTTGCCCAGCTATGGCAGCTACTTTATGCTGGCCACCTACGACCGCATTAGTCAAGAGGGCGATACCGATTTTGCCATCCGACTTACCCGCGAGGCCGGTGTTACGCCTATCCCTGTCTCTGCCTTCTATGCCGACGGGCAGGATAATAAGGTAATACGTTTCTGTTTCGCCAAAAAACTCGAGACCCTCGAGCAGGCCGCAAGCCGGTTGCGGGCTGTATAATTTTTTTTATTTTTAAGTATTATGAATAACGCGATCGATACAAACCGACTGCGACAGATCTTTTTAATCGCACTGATTATTTTTATCGGTATTACATTATTCTATCAGTTATATTCTTTTTTTCCGGCTTTACTGGGTGCTCTTACCCTCTATATCTTACTTCGTAAGCAGTTTAATTATTTGACCGAAAAACGAAAGTGGAAAAAAGGAGCGGCCGCTTCGTTATTGATGTTCCTTTCGCTCATTGCTATTCTCTTTCCCGTTTACTTACTGGTTCAAATGCTCTCCGGTAAGATCGCATACGCATTGCAACATTCCGGTGAGCTGGTCACCTCGCTGCAACAGCTGGCTACCGAGATCGAGCATCGCTATGAAATAACGCTGGTCAGTGATGAAAATATCAGTAAACTGGGCAATTGGCTTGCCGGCTTGCTACCTAAAATTTTGGGAGCGACCTTTAATACGGTGTCTACCACGTTCTTTCTCTATTTTATCCTATACTTTTTATTTGTCAACGGGCATTCGCTAGAGAAAGTGTTAGTGGAGTATAGTCCTTTCAAAGACGAGAATACAGGATTGCTCGAAAAAGAAGTACATACCATGGTGGTCGCCAATGCCGTCGGTATTCCGGTGGTGGCCTTTACGCAAGGAGTCGTGGGGTTGATCGGATATTGGATCATTGGAGTGCCGGAACCTTTCTTCTGGTTCGGGATCACTTGTATTGCAGGCATGCTTCCGGTCATTGGGGCGGCACTCGCCTATATTCCACTCATCATTATTTTTTTGGCAGCCGGTCAATTTGGACAAGGTATCGCCATGGCGGTGTTCGGATTTGGCATTATTGGTACGGTCGATAATATCATGCGCTTTACACTACTGAGAAGAATCGGTGATGTTCATCCACTCACTACCGTGTTCGGCGTTATTGCCGGACTGAGTCTGTTCGGGTTTATCGGTCTTATCTTTGGTCCCTTGCTTATATCGCTGTTGCTCTTGCTGACCCGGATCTATGTGAGTGAGTTCGTAAAAAAACAGCACCGGCATTCATGAGGCATTTTTCCGTTCAAGATAATTTGAATCTGCTTTCAAAACTTACGCTTCGCCGTGCGTGGAATGCGTTTTGTGTCTTGATCAGCTATTACATCAGCAAGTATACCGGAAAGGCGATTCAATGGGGATTACCTGTGTCGATCTCCATAGAGCCTACCACCTCTTGCAACCTGCGCTGTCCGGAATGCCCCAGCGGATTACGCTCCTTTACGCGTGCCACCGGAATGCTCCAACCCGATTTTTTCAGACAGACCATCGACCAGTTGCATCGAGATCTGTTTTACCTGGTCTTTTATTTTCAGGGGGAGCCTTATTTGAATCCTTCTTTTTTAGAGATGGTCCGTTACGCTTCTCAAAAGAACATCTATACCGCTACTTCTACCAATGCGCATTATTTGACAGAAGAGAATGCCCGGCGGACCATCGAGAGCGGACTCGACCGGTTGATCATTTCCATAGACGGAACTACGCAAGAAGTTTACGAACAGTACCGCGTGGGCGGCCAGTTACAGAAAGTTCTCGATGGGGCGGCCCGTGTGGTAAAATGGAAAAAGGAGCTTCAAAGCAAAACCCCCTTTATTGTCTTTCAATTTTTGGTAGTGCGACCCAATGAGCATCAGATCGAGGAGGCGCGACAGCTGGCCCATCAAATTGGGGTTGATGATATTTGGTTCAAGACCGCTCAGATCTATGATTACGAGAACGATCCCCATCAACTGATCCCTTCTCGTCAGGCCTATAGTCGTTACCGCCGCACTCCCCAGGGCAATCAGTTTAAAGGTCAGCTTGCTAACCACTGCTGGCGTCTTTGGCACGATCCTGTCATTACATGGAACGGTCTGGTATCTCCCTGTTGTTTCGATAAGGATGCGCAGTATAAAATGGGCGATCTGCAACAACAGTCTTTTGTCGAGATCTGGCGCAGCGAACCGTATCGTCAATTTAGGGCCAAGATCTTACAGGGTCGAAAGCAGATCGATATCTGTTCTAACTGCTCGGAGGGTACCCGTGTATGGGGCGACTAGCCTCGGCCCCTCGAAATGACATCGAATAGCGTAATTTTGGCTCATGAAATTATCACTGTTCAGCTTCTTGTTGCCGCTGCTGTTCTCTGCGTATGTTTTTGCTCAACCCAAGCATGAATTCAGGGGTGTGTGGATCGCCACGGTGGCCAACATCGATTGGCCTAAGGGAGGCGTTACCGACCCTGTTCAACAGCGAGCCGATTTTATCAATATCCTCGACCAGCATCAGCGAAACGGCATGAATGCCATGATCGTGCAAGTGCGTCCGGCCGCCGATGCATTTTATCCTTCCTCTTACGAGCCCTGGAGTGAGTTTCTCACTGGTCAGCAGGGTAAAGCGCCGGTACCTTATTGGGATCCGCTTTCTTTTATGATCGAAGAGACCCATAAACGCGGGATGGAATTTCATGCATGGCTCAATCCATATCGGGCGGTACAAACCATCGGTAAGTCTTCTATTGCCCCGGCTCACATCACCAAGATTCATCCTGAGTGGTTTTTGACGTACGGCGATAAAAAATATTTTGATCCGGGCAATAAAGAGGCCCAGCGGTTTGTGGTGCAGGTGGTACGCGATATTGTAGAGCGCTATCCGGTGGATGCCATTCACATGGATGATTATTTTTATCCTTATCGCATAGCGGGCAAGGAGTTTCCCGATGCTGCTTCGTATGCTCGTTCACGGTCATCCCTTAACAAGGAGGATTGGAGAAGAAGTAATGTAGATACCATTATTCTTGCCATTAGTAAGGCCATCAAGTCCGTTAACAAAGAAGTTCGTTTTGGCATTTCTCCTTTTAGCGTCTGGCGCAACAAGGATAAGGACCCGCGCGGAAGCGATAGCCGTGCCGGGCAAACGAATTACGACGATCTGTATGCCGATATTCTACTTTGGTTAGAAAAAGGGTGGATCGATTATGTTACGCCCCAACTCTATCTTGAGATCGGGCACGATAAGATCGCATACGAAAAATTGCTCGACTGGTGGAGCCGTAACGCCTATGGAAAACATATTTACATCGGCCATGGTATTTACCGCGCTTTAGATAAAGCGCAATCGGGTTGGAAAAATCCTCGCGAGTTACCGGCACAAATTCAGTTGTTGCGCCAAAATGCGCAGGTGCAAGGCAGTGTTTATTTTAGCAGCAAGTCATTTGCCACCAATCCCAACGGCTGGAACGATAGTTTGCGCAATAATTACTATCGCTATCCTGCTTTATTGCCTTCGATGCCCTGGATCTCCGATCGTGCTCCGCTGGCCCCTCAGGTCGCTATCACGACTCGTAAGGCAGAGACGATTCGCTTTACCGTAAAACCTGCCAAAGAAAATCGAACGCCTATCAAATATTTTGTGGTGTATCGCTTTCCGGCCGGTCGTTCACTGGCTTCTCTTGTCAACAGTGGCGAATACATTCATGCCATAGTGGTAAAGCCACTGGGCTTCGAACAAGAGGTAAATCTGCTCGAGGGAGGGGCCCGTTATCAGTTTTATGTGAGTGCGGTGGCTAAGAGCAATACCGAAAGTGAGTTGATTCCTGTAACGGCGCTAATTAAAGATTAGTAACAGATTGGTAGTATGGCTCTGCAACAACGATTACAACAGAAACTGCAACAGCGTTTATCGCCTCAGCAAATTCAGTTGATGAAGCTGTTGCAAGTGCCTACGGCCAATCTCGAGACGCGCATTAAGGAGGAGCTCGAAGAGAATCCCGCGCTCGAACTTGAGCCGGAACGTTTCGACGAACAAGCGGGTACTGTAGACGAAACGGACACTACGGCCGATCATCTCGAACCCGAGCCCGAAGTCACCGATTACGATAACATCAACGTAAGCGATTATATTCAAGATGATGAAAATGAGCCGGGCGAGTACCGCTTAAAGGATGACCATATTCCCGAGTTGCCCGAAGAGGGTTCGCTTCCTTTGCAATCGGGCACTAGCTTCTATGATGCCTTGCTCGATCAGTTACAGTTACTTAACCTCAACGAAAAGCAGCAGGTGATTGCCGAACAGATCGTAGGCAGCATAGACGAAGACGGTTATCTGCGAAGAGATACCTCTGCCATGGTCGACGATCTGGCCTTTCGGCAAAATGTGATGGTTACAGCTGCCGAGGTAGAGGAGGTAATTGCCCTGATTCAGCAATTCGATCCGCCTGGGGTGGCGGCTCGTGATCTACGGGAATGTTTATTGATTCAGTTGCGTCGTCGTTCCGAGCAAGAGACCCTTGTTCTGTTGGCCATCCGGGCCTTAACCGATTATTTTGATGAATTCTCAAAGCGTCATTACGATAAGATTCAAAAAGGTCTTTCCATTACAGAAGAAGCGTTAAAGGAGGTAGTGGCACTCATCACCAAATTAAATCCTAAGCCCGGTGGCGATAGTCATGATACCAGCGCAGAGCAACAATATGTACTGCCCGATTTTTTTGTGTATCAACAGGCAGGCAAACTGGAACTTACCCTCAATGCACGGAACGCTCCCGACTTACGCATTAGCGAGGGGTATCGGGATATGCTCAAGGATTATGAAAAGGGAGCTAAAAAAGATAAGCGTCAAAAAGAGGCGGTGCTGTTTATTAAGCAAAAGATCGATGCGGCCAAGTGGTTCATCGATGCCATTCGCCAGCGGCAGCAAACGCTTTTGCTGACGATGCGTGCCATTTTAGATCATCAACAGGCTTTTTTTCTCTCGGGTGACGAATCTGAGTTGCGCCCTATGATCTTAAAGGATATTGCACAGGTTACAGGGCTGGATATTTCTACGGTTAGTCGCGTTGCCAATAGTAAATACGTACAAACGGAATTCGGTACGTTTCGATTAAAGTTCTTTTTTAACGAGGCGCTCAGCACCGATAGCGGCGAAGAGGTGAGTACCCGTGAGGTCAAAAAAATGCTGGCCGATCTGATCGGAGCCGAAGACAAGCAACATCCGCTCAGCGACGATCAACTCACCGATTTATTACAAGAAAAAGGGTATACGATCGCACGACGAACAGTGGCAAAATACCGCGAGCAATTAAATTATCCTGTGGCCAGATTGCGGCGTGAACTCTGATGGCGGCGTGTCTTGCAAGATGTCTCTTATCGGCGTGGTCTTAGCCAATCTCTCTTACTTCGCCGATCCTTACCGGGTGTTTCTTTTTTCGAGTTGGTGTTTGCGAATGGTATTGTTGATGAGCGACTGCCAGGTAGCGGGTACTTCTGAGTATCCTGTTTTACTGAGCGCGGCGACCCATTTTTTGGAGTCCCTATTTCCTTTTAGGGCAGCATATGCCTTTTTTCGGCTTACGATCTTGCAAAAATCTACGAAAGATGCCGTGTCGGTCGCATATTGTTTATAGCCCGAGCGGATACCCTTGGTTTTTAGTAGATTGTTCTTTCCTTTTACACCAAAGAAGTTG
>JBILFN010000133.1:0-3928 GCA_044351575.1 Chitinophagaceae bacterium | reverse complement strand
ATGGTGCACAACCCGCAAGAAATGGTGCAGCGCAGGCATCACTTTGCCATGGTCGATGAGGTAGACTCGGTATTGATCGATGATGCCAGAACACCGCTCATCATCTCCGGACCGGTACCAAAAGGAGAAGACCAGCAGTATCACATACATAAACCCCGCATTCAACAACTGGTCGTCGAACAAGAGAAGATAGTGCGCAATTGCCTCAACGAAGCCAAGCGGCTGATCGCCGAAGGAAAGGACGACCCCAAAGAAGGGGGACTTTTTTTATACCGAGCCCACCGTGGTTTACCAAAGTACGGCCCTGTTATCAAATACCTGAGTGAGCCCGGCATCAAGGTAAAGATGCAAAAGGCCGAGAATTATTACCTGCAAGATCAGCAACGACTGATGCACCTGGTCGACGAAGACCTTTTATTTCATATCGATGAAAAGAACAACTCGGTAGAACTAACCGATAAGGGACTGGCAGCCATCACGCGCAGCGGGGAGGACCCTGAGTTTTTCGTATTGCCCGACATTGGTGTCAAGCTTGCCGAAGTAGAAAAGAGCGGAGCTGCTACCGAAGAGCTATTGCAACAAAAAGAGGCACTGCTCAACGAATACTCTCAAAAGGCCGATCGCATACATACGGTACAGCAGCTATTAAAAGCCTATACGCTGTTTGCAAAAGATGTGGAGTACGTAATTATGGATGGCGCCATCAAGATAGTAGATGAGCAAACCGGCCGTATTATGGAAGGCCGTCGCTATAGCGATGGTTTGCACCAGGCACTGGAGGCCAAAGAGAATGTGAAGATCGAAGCCGCAACACAGACCTACGCCACCATCACTCTGCAGAATTATTTTAGAATGTATCACAAGCTGGGCGGTATGACCGGAACCGCAGAGACCGAAGCTGCCGAGTTGTGGAGCATCTATAAATTAGATGTGGTGAGCATCCCCACCCATCTTACCATGGTTCGCCAAGACCGAGACGACCTGGTCTATAAAACCAAACGCGAAAAATACAAGGCCGTAATTGACGAGATCGAATTGCTGCGCAATGCCGGAAGACCTTGTCTGGTGGGCACTACCTCTGTAGAGGTAAGTGAACTGTTAAGCAGGATGCTGCAACAAAAAAAGATTCCCCATAATGTACTTAACGCCAAGCAACACGCCAGAGAGGCGCAGGTTGTTACAGAAGCGGGGTTGGCCGGTGCGGTGACCATTGCTACCAACATGGCCGGACGGGGTACCGATATTAAACTAGGGCCCGGTGTTAAAGAAGCTGGCGGACTGGCCATTATTGGTACGGAGCGCCACGAGAGCCGCCGGGTAGACAGACAATTGCGTGGTCGCGCCGGTCGCCAGGGCGATCCGGGGAGCAGCCAATTTTACGTATCGCTAGAAGACGATTTGATGCGCATGTTTGGCAGTGAGCGAATTGCAGGGCTAATGGACAAGCTGGGCTATAAAGAAGGAGATGTGATTCAGCACAGCATGATCAGCAACAGCATTCAGCGCGCGCAAAAGAAAGTAGAGGAGAACAACTTTGGCATTCGCAAACGCTTGCTGGAATATGACGATGTAATGAACATGCAACGCAATGCGGTGTACAAGAGACGCAACCACGCCTTGTTCGGAGAACGACTAGCCCTCGACATCGATACGGCCTTTGCCACAATGGCCGAAGGGCTGGTGGGATCGTTCCGTGAACAAGGAGACTATGAGGGCTTTAAGATGGCTTGTATCCTGAACTTTGGTCTGGAAACCTCCATTGGCGAAAACAGCTTCTTAAAAGAAGATGCCCAAAAGGTTACCGACCAGTTATATCGCGAAGCAACGCGTCGTTACACAGAGCACAAAAAGACATTGCAGCTGCAATCGGTTCCCGTCTTTAAAAATATTCGTCTTACCCAAGGCCAGCAGATCGAGAACGTGGTGGTTCCCTTCACCGATGGACGCAAGGGCTATAACGTGCTGGTTAACTTGAGTAAAAATATTCAAACCGAAGGCGCTGAGCTGGGACAGTCGCTCGAAAAAACCATTACACTATCTGTGATCGACGAGGCCTGGAAAGAACACCTGCGTGCCATGGACGACCTAAAGCAGAGTGTACAGACCGCTTACCTCGAACAAAAAGATCCGCTGGTCATATACAAGATGGAGGCCTACCAGTTGTTTCGCAACATGACGGCTGAACTCAATAAGAATATCGTTGACTTTTTATGTCATGCCGCGCTTCCGGTGCAGGCCACTGAGGCTCCGCTACGGGAAGGAAGGCAGCAACGCACCGATATGAGTCGTATGAAGGCCAACAAAGAAGAAGTGGACCGGGCAGGCCAAGACTATGCCGCCAACGAAAACGACAAGGCCATTCCGGTATCGGCCGGACCACGCATTGGACGCAACGATCCTTGCCCCTGTGGCAGCGGAAAGAAGTTCAAACAATGCCATGGCAGGGAATAGCGATCAAAATCCCTTCTTTCCCTTTATCTCATATTTCTGCTCGAACCGCTCGTTGAGCAACTTGTGCTTATCGGTAAGATCGATCTTGCGCCCTTGTATATAAGCGGAGGTAACATTGCTGCTGCGCATATCGAGCAGGTCTCCGTTGCTAACCACAAGGTTGGCATCCTTTCCTACTTCGATACTTCCTGTCTTATCGGCTACACCCATAATACGGGCCGCGTTGAGAGTTATGGCAGCGAGTGCTTCTTCTTTACCTAAACCATACGCCGCAGCCGTGCCGGCATTGAAGGGAAGGTTGCGACCTCTGGTCTGAGAATCATCATCCGAAATAGCGAACAACACACCGGCCTTTTGCAATTGTGCGGCGGTCTTGTAGGGCTGATCCACATCATCATCGGTGGCAGTCGGCAGGCTATGGGGCTGCTGTAAGATAACAGAGACCTTATGCTCACGGAGCAGATCGGCCACTTGATAACTTTCACTGCCCCCTACGATCACCATATCGAATCCGAACTCCTTTACAAAATCGAGCGCTACCAAGATCTGTCTGGCGGTATTAGCATGCACATACAGACGTTGTTTCTTGTTGAACAAAGCCCGAACGGCCTCGAACTTTAAATTTGTTTTTTCGGGAGCCGTAAACTGGTGATAGACCTGGGCCTCTCTGAAAAAAGTTTTAAGCCCTTCGATCTTTTCCAATCCTTCTTTTACAGGATCGGCACTACCCTGTCCACCGCCCATTCCACCAAAACCACCTCCCCTGCCGCCAAAGGCCGGACGAGGAAGCAACGATGGCATGTACACATGCATGCCTGCATCGGTACTGTAGGCCGCATCTTCCCAATTCCAGGCATCCAGTTGCACTACAGAAGAACTTCCTGCTACGAAATTTCCCTGTGGCACCACATTGGCCAACAGAATACCATTGGAGCGGAGGGTATTGATCACTTTTGAATCGGAGTTATAGGCCACAATGGAACGTACACTGGGGTTGAGCTCGCCGATCTCTCTGACATCTTGGGTAGCACGAACCGAACTGATCTCCACTAAGCCCAAGCTACTGTTGGGTAAGATCAAACCGGGATATAGATCTTGCCCCTGCAGATCGGTAACGACGGCATCGGCCGGAATCGAAATATTATTTCCGACGGCTTCGATCTTTCCGTTGGTCACTTTAATGGATCCTTTGTTAATGACCTGTCCGTTGCCCACATGTATGGTGGCGTTGGTCAGATAATAAGAACCTTTCTGTTCTTTGGCGGGCAGCACGGTCTCTTGCCCCAGCGCGACGAGGGCCAAAAAAGAAAGACTGATGAATAAAAATATCTTTTGCATGGGAATCAATTGTTATCGTTGAGGTTTTCATCGTTATCAATAACCAGCAGACCATGGCTGTGCCCATGATCATGACACGTGTGCATCAGCTGGTAGCTGGGCTGCGCAGGAACGGTGGGAGCACCAGAGCGTTTTTCGC
>JBILFN010000051.1:0-11328 GCA_044351575.1 Chitinophagaceae bacterium | reverse complement strand
GTTGCAAAAGAGCCGGCCGTGAATAGGGCTTATTTAATAATTATATTGATTTTCAGTGTATTATATATAAAATAAGTTTTGCGGGGAACCCCGATAAAGGTGTACTTCAGCCATTTGTACAACGATTCCGACCGACCCGGCACTGAGACAGATCAGGGGGCACCCGAATTGCATCATTGAAAAGCGAAAAAATATAAAGTAGCTTAGTAAAACGAACCTGAAAAAAATAAAGGATTATCATATGAAAAACATTACCAAATTATTAGTAGCCCTCGGAGCTGGCTTAGCGATAGGAGGGGTATTGGGCGTGCTTTTTGCGCCCCGTAAAGGAAAAGAGACCCGCGAAAAAATAAAAGAGGATGGAACCAAACTCAAAACGCAACTCAGTGAAAAACTATCCTGGGGAAAACAAAAGGTGGCCGAGCAACTTAGTAAGGCCGATCGCCAGGTAGACGAGCTGATCTAAGGGTCGATCCAACCACTACGTCCTAGAACCACCCTATAAAAACCGCCTATGTCCGAAGAACTCAATCGAATAGAGGCCCTTGTTGAGAAAATAAAGACCTACCTCAACACTCGTCTCGACGAATTAAAATTATCGGCTGCCGAAAAAACAGCCCGGATCTTATCGGTATTGGTCGCGGTGCTATTGGCCGCATTGATGTTCTTTCTTTTTCTTACCATACTGATGATCGGTATATCCCTGCTAATAGGAGAATGGCTGCACAGCTATTGGCTTGGCTTTTTTATTACCGCTGGTTTAGTGTTGGTGCTGGCACTGATCGGGTGGCAAACGCGTGACCGCTGGTTGCGTATACCGATCATGAACTTATTGCTGGGCGTTTTTTTTAACGATAAGAACAATGAGACGCATTAGAACGCTTCAAGACCTGGAGTACGAAAAAATGCGACTTCGCCTGCAACGATTAGAGCAAGAAAGATCTATTCGTCAAGATTGGAGTACCCTAAAATTATCGGTGGCCGGCAGCGTACTGCTTCAAAAAACCCTGGCCGGTATAGCCGGCGAAAAGACCACAACACCCGATTGGTTTACAGGACTATTACAGATCGGCACTGCCGCCTTGGGCGAAAGATTGGGGCAACTAACCGGGCAAAAAATAGAGCATACGCTCAATGAGGCACTTCGCCTGGCCCTAGAAGCATGGAGAAAAAAAAGAAAAACCTAAGCGTGGCAGGGGAATTGATTTATTTTTAAGGCTCAAGTTTTTCTCCAGATGCCCCGTTCTAAATCACCCTCCCTGCAACATTCTACCCGCCAAGAGACGGAGTTCTCGAAGCTCAGGGAAACGGCGCGGTTGCTAAGATTGCAAAAGAAAAAGCTGGAGCAAGAGCTGTATGAGGCCCGGTTTCATTTTAACACACTGCTCGAGATAAACGATACGATCCACTACATCGTCTATCCTCAACATCCCGAAAAGAATTTTTTTTCGCCCCGCTGGGAAAAAGTGCTGGGTTTCTCGCCACACCAAACCCTGCAACCCCTGCAAGAAAAGAAGCATGGTGTGGTAATCGATTCGCTTTCGCACTACGAAGACAGTCTCGAACAGTTGCGCAAAAACGAAAAGGTCCTTTTCAGGTATCAATACCAACATCCCCGTTCGGGTAAGATGCTGTGGCTTCAAGAAGAGATCATCATTAAGCACGATCTGCTCTCCGACCAGGAAATATGGTCGGGCAGTATCTCCGACATCAGCGAAGCGGAATTTTTCAAGGAATATATTGCCGAGAGCGAAAAACGATTCAAGAGTATTACGGACGGATTACCCATTATGATCTGGGTAACGGACGAAGAAGATAACATTACCTATTTCAACGAAAAATCCTATTCGTTTTTTGATGTAGAAAAAGGGGCGGCCTTGCAATTGGCCGACTTTGGTCCGATCATTGACCCAAACGACAAGAAAAGGGTTTTTGACGAATGGGACCGACAAAAAGAAAAACAACTTCCTCTTCACTTCGAAGTACTGATCACCGATCGTCACGATCAAAAACGGTACCTGGCCATCGAGGCAATTCCACGCATCTTGCCCAGTGGTCAATTTATTGGCTATATCGGTGCTGCCTTTGACTTGAGCAAGGAATACCAGTACAAGCAAGGCATGGAAAGCGCCTTTTCGCTACTCAAATCGAGCGAAGAAAAATACAGAAAGCTGTTCGAGAACATGCAACTCGGCGTTCTCGAAGTAGATGAACAAGCAAAGATCCGTTACGCCAACGATACCTTTTTGAACATGAGTGGCTATAGTATGAAGGAATTGCTGGGTAAAAAAGCCGGCCGCTTGTTTTGTGGCGACAAGGAAAGTGAGGAGATCTTGAAAAAACAGCAACAGATCAGACTACAAGGCATCGACTCTGCCTATGAACTGCAATTCAGAAAAAAGAATGGCACGCTGGCCACTATCATTATCAGCGGTACACCGCTATACGACCATAGGGGTAAGATCAAAGGATCGGTCGGTATTCACTGGGATGTGACTGAAGTCAGAGCCATGGAGAGAACCTTGCTGGAGAGCAAGATCAACAAAGAAAAAGAACTGATGGAGGCAAAGTTGCAGGCAGAGGAGGAACAGCGGGTACAGATCGGTCGTGATCTGCATGATGGTGTCGGGCAGGTGCTGGCGTACCTGAGCATGCAACTGGGAGTGGTCAAAATAAAGAACAGGTTTAACAGGGAAGAGCTGGAACAGCTCGAAAAATCTGCACGTAGCGCCCTCGAGCAGGTGCGCTCTCTTTCGAGAACACTGGCCCCTCCCGCACTAAGGGACCTTGGACTACGAGATGCCGTCTTAGAGTTGGTAGACGGCTATACCATATTGAAGAAACCTATTATTGAACTGGACATCTACCGGCAAGCCGAGGATTATAACCTGAGCATGGACCAAAAGATCGTAGTATACCGGATCTTGCAAGAATTATTGTCGAACACCTTCAAGCATGCCAATGCCGCCAAGATCGAGATTCGACTCTATTTTGACCAAAAGCAATTTTATATCGCGTACAACGACAACGGAAAGGGATTTGATCCTGCAGCCATCAAAAAAGGAGTGGGACTCGAGTCGATCAAATCAAGAGTCGCTTTTTACAAAGGGTCCGTGCAAATTGTTACCCAACCCGGAAATGGAAGCCAAACTCATATTCAATTACCCCTTAACTAAACCCTTTACCATAAACAGCGACTCAACTGCAGCTGCCACCGCCCTATGAAAAAACTAATCTCGTTGGTCTTGGTCTTGTTAGCCTCCATTGCCGTGATGCAGGGGCAAGATACGCTGGAGCGGTTTTTGAGCAGAACGGATCTACCCGCTCCCGCCAAAGTAGATCGACTTAACGGAATGGCCAGAGACATTTCGTACGTAAACCCACTGCGGGCAACCGACCTCTCGTACCGGGCCCTGCAGCTAAGCCAAGAGGCCGACTATCCCAGAGGGGTAGCTTACGCACTGCGGGGAATCGCCAGCTCGCTGCTTACCGAAGAGAGACTTTATCTCTGTATGAAAAACCTGCAACGATCGCTACAGATATTTCATACCCTCAGGGATTCTACGGGAATAGCAGGATGTTATATTTCGTTGGGGCATCTTTACCGTAGATTACTTAACCGAGAGCAGGAGCTCTATTATCACCAGAAGGCCTTTGATTTTTTTTCCAGACAGGGCATTGCGGAACGAATAGGCGTTACCACACACAACCTTGGAGAGACCTTCTACAACCGAAAAAACTTTGCAATGGCAGCGGCATTAACACAGCGCGCCATTACCATCAACGACTCGTTACGTAACCTTACTGTATTATCGGCCTGCTACCGCGTAATGGGAAACATAAAGCTGGCACAAGGCGATAAAAATGCTGCCGCCTACTGGTATCAAAAAACACTGGAGGTCTCTGACAGGTTGGGCAATGGTTCTCAAAAGGTGGCTACCGTCGATGCGCTTATACACCTGGCACAGCTTACGGCAGAGAAAAACCAAGATCAAGAAGCGCTACGGCAATTACAAAGAGCCCTTCAGATCGTAAAAGAAAACCGGCTATTCAATTATGTACAGCCGCTTTACGAATCGATCATCGAAATTCAGGTAGAGAACGGCGCGGTACAGGCCCTGCGCGAAACTATTGCAGACTACCGGAATACAAATGCGGAACTTAATAACTTAAAGACAGAGGTGATGTTCCGCTTTACGGAAACCATGTTACGGGTCGATTCGCTGGAAAAGATGTCTACTGAGCTACAAGAGAAAAATCTGGATCAAAAAAAATTGATCGAAGAAAAGAACAGTCGTACGCGCATGACAGCCATCTTTATGATCAGCCTTTTGATCTTGTCGGCATTCTTAGCCTATAATGTGGTCATGCTCAGAAAAGCCAACCAATTGCTCACCGAACAACGGGCAACAATGCGGCAACAAAATCAGCAGCTCGAAGAACTCAATTCGCTAAAAAGTAAATTCCTGAGCATTCTTTCTCACGATATCAAGGCGCCTTTGCAAGGAATAAAGAGCTATGTGGGGTTACTGCAAAAGGGGGGCGACCAAATTCAACAAGGCCAACTAATGCAGTTTGCGGCCGAACTCGAGCAACAGCTAGATAATACCACTAAAATGGCCGACAATCTGATCGTATGGGCTAAACTACAAATGAAAAAAGCCAGCACCTTTCCTACGGCGGTAGTGGTGGGCGAAACGCTAAAAGAGAATATTCGCTTGTACGAAAAAATGGCCGCCAATAAAAAACTCACCTTACACTACACCGATGCTGGCGGTCTTACGGCGTGGGTAGACCAAGACCAACTACATTTTATCGTTCGCAATCTAATTCACAATGCCATTAAATTCAGTCCGCCCGACAGCACTATTTTTCTAGAAGCGCACGATGAGGCTGGTCACTGCATAATGACCTTCTCCGACAGGGGAGAAGGCATGAGCCAAGCTATGCTTGACCAACTGTCCAGCTTTGATCCCATGGTCTCGAAAAGAGGAACGACCGGTGAAGAAGGAACGGGGTTGGGATTGCGTATCTGTAGTGAGTTCGCAGAACTCAATCGGGGGCAGCTTACTGTAAAGAACAATCCTTCCGAGGCCGGCAGTTGCTTTATACTTCGACTGCCCAAAGAGCGAGCATAAAAAAAGCTATCCTTTCGGATAGCTTTTGCAAGTTCAGTGTTTGCGAAGTTTAGCTCAGGTTCTTACCGAGGTACTTTGCAATTTCGAACATAGACACCTGGCCTTTGTTACCGAATACGGCTTTCAGCTTAGCATCGGTGTTGACCATACGTCTGTTCTTGTTGTCCTGAAGTTTGTTGGCCTTGATGTAGCCCCAAATCTTCTTGACAGCCTCGGTACGAGCGAGGGGTTTTGCACCTACTACAGCAGCCAGAGCGGCGCTGGGAGTCATTGCCTTCATGAAAGCCGCATTAGGCTTACGAGCAGACTTTTTCTTAGCAGGTTTTTTCTTTGCCGCTTTTTTGGCGGGCTTCTTTTTTGCTGCTTTCTTGGCTACTTTCTTAGCAGCTTTTTTAGCAGGCTTTTTGGCAGCTTTTTTGGCCGCTTTTTTCTTGGTTGCCATTTTTCTAAATTTAGAATGTTAATGGGTAAAGAGCTTTTACGGTATCAAATATAGATTTTTTTACTGCACCACAACTTCTCTGCTAATTTTTTTCTATCCACCTATGGGGATTTCTCTAAACTGCCGACAATTCCCTTGCTTTGCACTATGGATATTTCGTGGCTTTCCCGTACGTCTTTGCTCATTGGAGAAACAGCAGTTCGGCACCTGAACAACGCACACGTAATGGTCGTGGGCCTGGGGGGCGTTGGCTCCTTTGCAGCAGAGTTCATCGCACGCAGTGGCATAGGGAAAATGACCATTATCGACGGCGATACGGTCGATCCCTCCAATAGAAATCGCCAGTTGCCCGCCCTGGCTACTACACACGGAATGCCCAAAGCCACCCTTATGCAAGAGCGATTGCTGGCCATTAATCCCGAGCTGGAGTTGACGGCCGTAAGCTCGTTCGTCTCTCCTGAGATGGTAGCGACCCAGCTGGCAAAAAAGCCCGATTACATCATAGATGCGATCGACAGTATCACCCCAAAGCTCACCTTTATCAAAATGGCATTTGACAGTGGAATCGCTCTGGTAAGCAGTATGGGGGCTGGTGCCAAACTCGATCCCACCCGGCTGCAAGTGGTCGATATTGCCAAGACCTACAACTGCCCCTTTGCCCAACAGGTTCGCAAGCAACTCAAGCGTCGCTATGGCATTCGCAAGGGCATCAAAGTGGTTTTCTCTCCGGAGGAACCTATCAAAGAGAGCCTGATGCTTACGGATGGAAGTAATTTTAAAAAATCTGCCTATGGCACGATCTCCTATTTGCCAGCGACCTTTGGAGCCGTGACCGCCTCTGTTGTGATCAGAGATCTCATTGCCACGACCGCTCGCTGAGCAGTATCATGGTACGGATACACTCGCATCAGCCGACAACGACTGCACCAATGCTACCTTGTTACTGATACGTATGTACTTTACAGACAGAAACGAGGCCGCGCTAGAACTGGCGGTTCTACTTGCGAAACACCGAGGCCCGTCTACCCTTATTTTGGCTATTCCACGTGGAGGCGTTCCCATAGGTTGTGTGTTAGCTCGTCAGTTACAGGCACCCCTCGATCTGCTGATGGCCAAAAAGATCGGCTACCCCGGTAACCCCGAGTATGCCATAGGTGCCGTGTGCGAGAACGAAACCATCATTGACACGCACAGTGGGGTTAGTTTGGAGTATCTCGCACTGCAAAAAGAAAAGATCGCACAAGAGTTAAAGGAGCGCTATCGAACACTAACAGGGCGCCAACAGCCGCTTTCGCCTACACAAAAAAAAGTGATAATTACCGATGATGGGATCGCCACCGGCCGTACTATGCTGGCGGCCGTGCGCGCTATTCGAAAACAACGACCCACCTCTCTGATCGTAGCCGTTCCGGTTTGTTCGCACGAAGCCAGCGCCAGGCTAAAAACCGAGGTAGACGAACTGATCAGCTGCTATTATCCCGACCCGTTCATTGGAGTCGGAAGGTTCTACCGACAATTTGAGCAAGTAACCGATAACGAGGTCAGGGAGATGCTGCGGACAGCGACCTCTTCGTTCAAACCAATTTCTCCTCTATGAAAAATAGACCGCTGGCATATTATGTGATCAATGCGATCACCATTTACCGCGTGCTTGCGGCCCCGGTACTGCTGGCGCTATTGCTAAGTGGTCCCCCCCTATGGTTTAAGTGGTTAGTAGCGCTCAGTTTTTTTACCGATATGGTCGACGGAGTGCTGGCAAGGCTATTTCGCGTCAACAGCGCCCTTGGGGCCCGGCTGGATTCCGTAGGAGACGATCTGACCGTACTGGTCACAACAGGAGGACTCATTATGACCAGACCTCAATTCGTATCCGAACAATGGGCCTGGCTACTTCCATTGGTGGTGCTTTTTGTGCTACAGACAGGATATGCGCTCTATCGCTATAAACGGATCTCCAGCTTTCATACGCGATTAGCCAAACTAGCTGCCTTTTCGCAAGGAGTTTTCTTGCTCACCTTCTGGTTTTTCGATACAATCCATTATCCGCTATTTTATGCGGCCGTTATCATTACCCTGCTCGAGCTTGTCGAAGAGATCGTATTGGTAGCGTGGCTCAAAGAATGGACCACCGATGTCAAAGGTCTTTACTGGGTGTGGAAGAAACAGCAATGACCCCTTTGCCAACGATATCATCTACAATAAGCTTGCCGTACTCCCTTCCCAGTACGTCCGAAGAAGAAGGATCGAAACTCTGGCTTTGGGCCGAATAGATCAATTTACCATCCGAAAGGTCGTAGAGGTTACTCTCCCAGAAATAACGGGTGTTGGTCGTATAGTACCCGGGAGAATAGATACGCCAGAACAGCGTGCGAGAATAACCCCAAAAACGATCGTAATAGAACCCATAGGGAGTGTACTGCATTTGTCCGGGCACGTAGTAGCGCTCTCGTTCCTTATCGAGCAACACGATGGTCAAAACGCCATCAACACCAGCGCTGGAAAGCTTTGCTAGCGCCTCTTTCTCACTCAGCTGATCGAACTCTTTGGGGCCATATAGCTCACAGGCGCAGACAGCTTCTTGTCCCCGCGCCCGAAGGTGCTCGGCCAATGATCGCTCCATGTGCTCTCGTAACGATCGATCCCTGTCGTGTATCAGTCCCAAGACGATCACTTTCTTAAAAAGTACGGGAGTTATAGGGCGAGGTGACCAAGAACTGGTAATGCGAGAGGCTGTCGAGCAGGCTGCCAACAACACGATCAACCCTGCCGTCAAAAAAACTAAATTGACTTTCTTCATACCAGAAAAGGATATTTCCGGTAAGCTATTGAGGGATGCCGAATGGTACAATGATACCGGTCAGCGACGTACCGGTACTACGCATTGCTTGCATTTTCCCTGTACCAAGATCTCTATCTGACTGCTCGAATACCCCTTTGGCAAGCGGATCACGGGCGTTACCACTTCGTCGAGACAAAAGGTTTGCTCGCACTGGGTGCACACAAAATGGATGTGCTCGTGACGATGGTGCCCGTCGCCACATTCGTCCTTACACAAGGCATAGCGAATCGCATTGTCTGCAGAGGGAATAGTATGAATAAGACCGCGGTCCACAAAGGTCTGAAGCGTGCGGTAGATGGTGACCCGATCGAAGACCTCACCTGCCTTTTTTTCAATATCACCATGCGAAAGGGCCCCCGGCCGATCGAGAAAAAGCTGCAAAATACGCTTGCGGCTCTCGGTAACACTCAGCGCCTGGCGTTTGAGCAGGTCGATCACTTTTTTTTCTGTAGAAGCGGTGGCACGGGGCATGGTGCAATAAAATTAATTCTTCTCGCTCAGTAGTTTTCGGGTATCGGCGATCAATTGCTGTACCTCTGATTCCTTTAACCCATCGTAAATCTTTTTTACATCGCCGTTGCGGTCTACCAAGGCCCAAAATTGGGTATGAAGAAAATCATCTTCGACAGAGGTCAGGTTGTTGGCAGGATCATCGATGGTATAACTGATACGGGCCGTATAATAGAGGCTATCCTTACGCCCGGTCAAAAAGATCCACTTTTGGGTATCGATCCCGAGCGAATCGGCATACTTCTTTAGCTGGGCCACGGAGTCTGTTTCCGGATCGCAGGTATGGGAGAGTAGCAGAAAATCGGGGTCGTTATGCAATGCGTCGTAGACTTCTTTCAGGTGGTTGTTCATCTTAGGACATATTCCCTTGCAAGTGGTAAAAAAATAAGACGCTATATAGACCTTTCCTTTGGTGTCCTGCTCCGTTAAAGGGGTGCTATCTTGGGTTACGAACCGGAAGGGCCGCACATAGCTGACCGGGGCCACTCCCTTTTTTGTATACCCCGGAATTACCAGCGCCAGCGTGGCATAAAAGACCAATGCCAGCGAAACAAAAAATACCAGGTAGATCCATCCTCTTTTCGACATACCACAAAATTGAGGCACAAAATTACGAAACCCTTTTCGGTCAATCACAAGCGATCGATGGTTTTTGCAACTATGTTGCTATTTCGGTAATTTTGCCGCATGCGTTATCGGATCAACTGGGATTGGCTGGGCATTAGTGCGTCGGTTATCTGTGCCATTCACTGTGCCTTGCTGCCGCTGCTGCTGACCAGTCTGCCGCTATTCGGCGTCAATATTATCCATCACCTGGGCTTTGAGCTGGGAATGATCGCGCTGGCCCTGGTCATCGGCAGTTACTCCATGTACCATGGCTACAAAAAACATCATCACCGCCTTACTCCCTGGTTGCTATTCCTCTTGGGTGGCGCCTTTTTGATCCTTAAACAGATCTTCCCGACCTATCAGTATTGGCTACTGGCCCCTGCCGTCTGCCTGATCATCTATTCGCATCTACTCAACGTACGTAGCTGCCGGTCGCACAACCATGCGCATGCCGATGATTGCCGGCATTAGCCGCAAATCGTATCTTTCTTCAATGAAAAAATTCTTACTGCTGCTTTTGCTAGCCATTCAAACACACATTGAGGCACAAGAGGCCGACCAATCGATACGAAAATTACTCCATAAACAAACCCTGGCCTGGAACAATGGCGACCTGGAGGGTTTTATGCAAGGGTACTGGAAGAACGACTCGCTCTGCTTTATTGGTAAATCTGGAGTAACCTATGGGTGGAGCAATACCCTGGCCAATTATAAAAAAGGATACCCCGACACTGCTGCCATGGGAAAACTGCAGTTTACGATCTTGCATGTGCAACAACTTTCTAAACAGTATGCGCAAGTCATTGGCAAATGGCATTTAACAAGAAGCATAGGTAACGTACAGGGGCATTTTACCCTATTGTTAAGACGGCTCAACGGACAATGGGTCATTGTATCGGACCACAGCAGTTAACGATTGTTCTTCTGCCAGGCCTTTCGCAAATAACGTACGAGTGCGGCGAACGAAATAAGCAGTAGCGCATAAAAAAGTATAGTTATCCAAGTAGCATACCGGCCGGGAACGGCAAGACCTGCATACAACCCAATGGTAGAGGCCGTAAGCATCCAGATTACGGTTACGGCAATGGCATTGACGATCCGAATAAAAAAGGCACTGACATCCGAATCCCATCCCTGCTCCATACAATTGAATTAGGGGATCAAGATACGACGGAATGCAGAGGAATCGCCGTTAAATACATTAAAGTCGACCGGCCCTTCAATACCATTAACGCGACCGGCATCACTGTGTTGCCAAAAGGTCCAACCCCGTCGAATACTGGGCTGTCGGGGTTGATAGTAATGCGCCACCCATAGGGGATACACGTCAAAAGCACGACCCAGGTAGCGTTGGTAAAATCCTACGTTGGTATAAAGAATGGGGCGAATACCCGTAGCACTTTCTACGGTGGTCAGCCAAACCAGGGCTTCTTTGCGCAATTGCGAAGCTGAAACCCCTTTTACTTCTTCGAGGTCAAGTACAGGAGGCAGGTCACCCTTCGAAAAACGAACCACGCGTAAAAAATGACGAGCTTGCTCAAGGCCCGACTGGGTGGGAATAAAATAGTGGTAGGCGCCACGCACGAGCCCGGCCTGCTTGGCTTTTCTCCAGTTTCTGCTAAAAAGCGGATCGGTATGCCCCGTGCCGCGGGTCGCCTTGATAAAACAAAAACCGAGCTTAATACCGAACACTTCCATAGAAGAAACAGCCGGCCAGCTAATATACCGCTGGTAGCGCGACACATCAATGCCATGAATAGTATGATGTGCAGGCATGGCGATTCCAAACT
>JBILFN010000050.1:0-11371 GCA_044351575.1 Chitinophagaceae bacterium | reverse complement strand
CTGCTCGAGTGCCTCATCATATACTGCTAGTGTTAGTTGTGCAGGTGTTTGTCTGCTATATCTGTCAATTAGTTGGGCAAGGGCTCCTTCCAGTCCAAGTAAGAGAAGCGGGGGAATATCGATCCGTTCGTAAAGTTCCTTGAGTTGGTGAATGGCTTTTTCCACGATCCTGATTCCTCTCTCGGGTTTTACTTTATGCGAAAGTGTTTCGAACAGGTCGATCTGCAGATAGTTTCTGGCCACGATCAACACTTGAGAGATATTTTCATGCACTTCAACCGCGATTCGGCCAAGCTCATTTTCGTGCTCCCACTGGGAGCGTTGTAGTAGCTTATAGGGAATGATCAAATGTTGTTGAAGAGTCCGTAATTCTTTTCTCTTCTGAAGGGTAATGTCCTGTACGGTACCCAGTAGTTTTGAGATTCGGCCGTTGGTTCTTTCGGTCTGACAAGATACTCTAACCCATTTTTCTTTTCCTTCTGCTGTATACTTCTTTATCTCTGCTTCAAATCCTGTGCCCCCGCTGATCGCACGATCGATTTTTCGTCTGAGGCTTTCTTGCTGTGGTGGTGGGGTGCTTCTGCTTAATTCATCGAGGCTGGCCCGGCCTGGCTGGCTGGCGAAGAGCCAATCCATTATTCCGGGGGTGTAATGCAGGCAATCTTCCTCTATATCATACTCCCAGCCTACGATCTTGGCCAGACGAAGGGTGTTGCTATTAAGGGATGCTTCGCTATGTAGAACTGCTTTTTTATTGAGAGGCGACTTACTTACTTTTTCTTGGGCAATGGACTTCTGGCCGTTTATCATTTGTTTAATGATCCTCGTGAATTCCATAGGATTTTTTCGGTTTACATCTCAAAAATAGTAAATAATACTTAAATTAATGAAAATAATATTACTTATGTAAACACCCCCCCCCGTAAAAATTCGTCATTTTTGACCGAAGAGGGCCAGCCCTCCTTAAAGGGAGGAATTCTTGGTTAATGTATAAGTTGTTGAATTACTATCAATAACGCGTTATCAGCATCACTTTTTTTCCAAGTGGGAGAGTGTCAGGTTCGGCCAGTAGCACTCTTCCATGTTTTTCGAGTACCAACTCAATTAGGTCATCTACGGCATCAGTGATGGTCCGGTGACCTTGCAGCGGAGGTTTCCTAAAAAGGTAATAGTCGTCGTCTCCTAAGAATCCGGGAGCCTGGTACCCCTCATCTACGATCAGAAACAAACAATTTCCCTCTTGTGCGGCGCGCCAGCAGGCTTGTAATCCATCACGAGTGCGTCCGGCCCCAACGGCTTCATCGTATTGCTCAAGAAGTTTTTTCAATTGATTATCCAACCATTTTTTTACTTGTGGCCAACCATAGGTTCCCAGTTGGTGTTCGCTCAAATGAGCAGGGTCTTTCTCTATAAAGAGCAACGACTGCCGCTCGAACGTTGACACTTTTTTGTACAGGGCCAGTGGCTCTTGGTCGGCTACCACCACAATGGGCGTATGGGCTGTTTGGTAATGTCTTACCAGCTCGTCTACTTTTTTAAAATGATGCATGGCCCGTTCATCGATGATCGCTTGTTTTTCTTTCTCAAAACTTTTTACATGTGCTTGTCCTGCATAGGAGGTGCTTCTCGACGGACGATCGTATTCGAGGTATTCTTTAAAAACGCTGGATAGTCCTGTTGGCTTAAGAGGGGTTAGTTGCGTGTACGCTCCTTGGTAGAGCTGTGCTTTTTGAAAGGTTAGTGTCAACAACAGGTAAGGCTGATCGTCTTGTACTTTTTTAAGCAGGTCTCTGATCTCGAAGCTCTCTCCAATGACAATTTTTTCTTTTGTCAAAAATGGAAAGGAGCATGCGAGCTGTACCTGCTCGGAAACATAGAAGCCGATACTTTGCGGCGGATGGACCGGATCTAGCTTTTCTTTTAGCTGCAAGATCTTAGAAAGCCAGTGATCTTGCGAGCGATCGGGAAAATACTGTTGCCATAGCTGCTCGGCTTTTTGTATAGCCTTATCGATGATGCGCTGGTTTTGCTCCCTCTCCGGACCATATTTAGCCAAGGGTAGAATGATGGAGATGCAGGTATTCCCTTTCTGTGAGAGCAGTGTACTGAGCTCCTCACCCCTTAATCTTTCTTCGGGTGCGATCATGTGCTTCGTTTAAGCACGAAAGATAACCTGTGCTACATCGTTGCCACATGATAACCGCTTTGAGAAATATGATAGCGATCAGCGAATCACTACTTGGCCAGCTCGAACCGATCGAGATTCATCACCTTGTTCCAAGCTGCCACAAAATCGTCCACGAATTTTTGTTCGCCGTCTTCGCATGCATACACTTCGCACAGGGCCCGCAACTCCGAGTTGGAGCCGAAGATGAGGTCTGCGCGACTGGCCGTCCAGTGCAAAGCACCTGTACGTCGATCCGTTCCCTCGAATACATGCTCGTCTTGGCCTGATTTTTTCCAAGCTGTGTTGATGTCCAGTAAGTGAACAAAAAAGTCGTTGGTAAGCAGGTGGGGTCTTTTGGTCAGTACTCCGCAATTCGATCCATTGTAGGTAGCGCCCAGCACGCGCATTCCGCCTACCAGCACGGTCATTTCCGGAGCGGTCAACGTCAGTAATTGTGCTTTGTCGATGAGTAGTTCTTCTGCAGCGGCTTGTTGTCCTTTCTTTTTATAGTTTCTGAATCCGTCAGCCAAGGGCTCCAGCACAGCAAAGGAGGCTACATCGGTTTGTGCTTCGGAAGCGTCGGTTCGTCCGGGTGTAAATGGTACGTTAACAGCGTGTCCGGCAGCCAGCGCTGCTTTTTCTATAGCTGCACAGCCCCCCAATACGATCAGATCTGCCAAGGATACTTTTTTGTTGCTCTTTTGCTTGGTATTGAAGGCTTGTTGAATTGTTTCGAGTTTCGACAACACTTCGCTGAGTTGAGCCGGATTGTTCACTTCCCAATATTTCTGGGGGGCCAGTCGAATGCGCGCGCCATTGGCACCGCCTCTTTTATCGGATCCTCTAAAGGTAGAGGCCGAGGCCCAAGCCGTTGATACCAATGCGGAAATGTTAATCCCGCTATTGATTATTTCTTGTTTGAGGGTTGCAATGTCTTTTTCATCGATTGTTTCGTAATGGGCAGCCGGAATCGGGTCTTGCCAAATGAGTTCCTCTTGCGGAACCTCAGTGCCTAAATACCTAACGCGCGGCCCCATGTCGCGATGCGTTAATTTGAACCAGGCTCTCGCAAAGGCATCGGCAAATTGATCGGGGTTTTCATAAAATCGTTTGGAGATCGGGCCATAGACGGGATCGTAGCGTAAGGCCAGGTCGGTGGTCAGCATTATGGGTGCATGACGTTTTGTGGCATCGTGCGCATCGGGCACCGAGCCTTCTCCGGCATTCCCCTTGGGTTTCCATTGGTGAGCGCCAGCCGGGCTTTTGGTCAATTCCCATTCATATCCAAACAGATTCTCAAAGTAGTTATTACTCCATTTTATCGGTGTTGTCGTCCAGGCTCCTTCTAACCCGCTGGTAATGGTATTGACGCCATGTCCGCTTCCGAAACTGTTTTTCCAACCGGTCGCTTGCTCTTCGATACTGGCACCGGCAGGCTCAGGACCCACATACTTGGTGGGGTCGGCAGCGCCATGGGTCTTTCCGAAGGTGTGTCCGCCTGCGATCAGGGCAACAGTCTCTTCGTCGTTCATGGCCATTCTTCCGAAGGTCTCGCGTATGTCACGGGCTGATGCGATCGGGTCTGGATTACCATTGGGTCCTTCGGGATTTACATAGATCAATCCCATTTGCACGGCCCCCAGGGGATTTTCCAACTCGCGATCGCCCGTATAGCGTTTATCGCCCAGCCATTCTTTTTCGGATCCCCAATAGATATCCTCTTCGGGTTCCCAAACGTCTTCTCGTCCTCCTGCAAAACCAAAGGTTTTGAATCCCATCGATTCGAGGGCGCAGTTGCCGGTCAGGATCATCAGATCGGCCCATGATAATTTTTTTCCGTATTTCTTTTTGACGGGCCATAATAATAACCGCGCTTTATCGAGGTTGGCATTGTCGGGCCAGCTGTTGAGTGGTGCGAAACGCAGCGTACCAGCCCCGGCTCCTCCTCGTCCATCACCGATCCGGTATGTTCCTGCACTATGCCAGGCCATTCTTATAAAGAAAGGTCCATAGTGACCATAGTCGGCCGGCCACCATTCTTGCGAATCGGTCATCACTTTCAAGATGTCTTTTTTGACAGCTTGCAGGTCGAGCGATAGAAATTCTTTTGCGTAATTAAAGGACGTCCCCATGGGATTAGAGGCGGCCGTATGCTGGCGAAGGATATTCAGTTTTAGTTGGTGCGGCCACCAGTCCCTATTCGCTGTGCCACTGCCGGCTCCTTTCTTGATGGCGCCTCCGGAGAAGGGGCATTTGCTCTCGCTGTTAACATTGTACGAGGACTTACTGTTGGGAGTATTGTTTTCCATAATTTATTGTTATGTAGGGGTGCAAATTTACGGGGGCTTTTTTTCAAAAAACGAAATTGATTAAAATCACCGCTACCGCGGTGCCTCAGTTTTGGGATTACTTCGTGATCCCTCTCGCATTTGATGTACCCAAAGCCTTTGCACCGCTACCGCGGTGCCCGGCTTTTTTACTGCTCAGCCGCTCCGCTAAGCAAGCTTAGCTCGCGTCTTCGCATTAAAAAAGCCTCGCAGCTTTGCTGCAAGGCTTTGTAGCCCGTACGGGATTCGAACCCGTATCACCACCGTGAAAGGGTGGTGTCCTAGCCCTTAGACGAACGGGCCGTTTTAGGGAGGGCAAAGATAGGGCGGGCCTGCTTTTCGGCAAAATGTTTTTAAGCGCTGCACGCAAGCTTCAAAACGTGCATCAGTAGAAACGCTCAGCTCTAATTTGACTGCATTCCAGTACTTTTGTGCCTCAAAATTTTTTGCCATGAGTACTATCAAAGTTGCCATTAACGGGTTTGGTCGCATTGGACGGCTGGTGTATCGTCAGATCTATAATTTACAGGGTATCGATGTGGTCGCTATCAACGACCTGACCAGCCCCGCTGTATTAGCCCACTTGCTCAAGTACGACAGTGCACAAGGCCGTTTCAATGCCGATGTTAAAGCTACCGATGATGCGATAGTGGTCAACGGCGATGTGCTTAAGATATACGCGCAAAAAGATCCCGCTCAAATTCCCTGGGGACAACACCAGGTAGATGTGGTGCTGGAATGTACCGGGTTCTTTACCGATAAGGACAAGGCCGAGGCGCATCTGAAGGCCGGTGCCAAAAGAGTAGTTATCTCTGCGCCTGCTACCGGCGATCTCAAAACAGTAGTTTTTAATGTCAATCATCATATTTTGGATGGATCGGAGACGATCATCTCCTGTGCCTCTTGCACAACGAACTGTCTGGCGCCAATGGCCAAAGTGCTCGATGAGCAGTATGGTATCGTAACAGGAATTATGACCACCATCCATGCTTATACCAACGATCAAAATACGCTCGATGCGCCGCATCCAAAAGGCGATCTTCGCCGGGCTCGCGCCGCTGCTGCCAATATCGTTCCAAACAGTACCGGTGCTGCCAAGGCGATCGGGTTGGTGCTGCCTCAGTTAAAAGGAAAACTTGATGGGGGAGCCCAGCGCGTTCCTACCATTACGGGATCGTTGACAGAGCTGGTTTCTGTGCTGCAGAAAAAAACCAGCGTTGAACAGATCAATGCCGCCATGAAGGCCGCTTCGAACGAGTCGTTCGGCTATACCGAAGATGAGTTGGTCAGCACCGACATTATCGGTATCAATTATGGCTCGCTGTTCGATGCCACGCAAACGAAGGTGATGACAGTAGGCGATCAACAATTAGTAAAAACGGTCAGCTGGTACGATAACGAAATGAGTTATGTGAGTCAGTTGGTTCGCACGGTCAGCTACTTTGCCAAACTCATCAAATAAGAGCCGATGACCTCGTTCGATTCTTTTTCTTTTCAGGATCAAAAGGCATTGGTCAGAGTCGACTTTAATGTGCCGCTCAGCAAAGACCTTCAGATAACCGACGATACGCGCATGCGTGCTGCGTTGCCCACGATCAACAATATTTTGCAACAGGGCGGCGCTGTTATATTGATGAGTCATCTGGGTCGTCCCAAGGATGGCCCAGCCGATAAGTATTCTCTGCGGCATCTGCTCCCTCACCTCCGTAACCTATTGCCTGGCACGTCGGTTTATTTTGCCGACGATTGTATTGGGGCACAGGCGGCAGAGCTGGCGACCTCTCTTAAGCCCGGCGAGGTATTGTTATTGGAGAATCTTCGGTTTTATCAAGAAGAAGAAAAGGGTGATCCTGCTTTTGCAGCCAAGCTTGCTGCACTGGGCACTGTTTGGGTCAACGACGCTTTTGGAACGGCTCACCGGGCGCATGCCTCCACGGCCGTCATGGCAAACGAATTTGCCCCCGAAAGAAGGTTATTTGGAAAACTGATGGAAGCCGAAGTGGCTAGTGCGCAACGCGTATTGCACCAAGCCGAACGGCCCTTTGTAGCGATCATTGGAGGGGCCAAGGTGAGCGATAAGATCTTGATCATCGAAAATTTATTGGAACGCGCTACCGACATTATCATTGGGGGTGGCATGGCATATACTTTCTTCAAGGCGCGCGGGGGCACGATCGGTAACTCGCTATGCGAGGAGGATCGGCTTGCGCTGGCCACCAGTTTGCTCGAAAAAGCACAACAAAAAGGAGTTAAGATACATCTGCCCGAAGACAGCGTAATCGCTGATCGTTTTGCAGCGGAAGCCGAGACAGGCATTGCGCCCAGCGGTCAGATCCCTGCGGGTTGGATGGGGCTGGATATTGGTCCTGCCGCACGCTTGCAGTTTGCGCAAGTGATCGCCTCTGCCAAGACCATTTTATGGAACGGCCCTATGGGGGTTTTTGAAATGCTCCCCTTTCAAGAGGGTACCAAGTCCATTGCATTGGCAGTGGCCGCGAGTACCCGGCAGGGTGCTTTTTCGCTGATCGGCGGCGGCGATTCCGTGGCTGCGATCAACCAGTTCAACTTATCCGACCAGGTGAGTTATGTCTCTACCGGTGGTGGTGCCATGCTGGAGTATTTCGAAGGAAAAGTGCTGCCTGGCATCGCGGCCGTTACCAGCTGAGCGGCTTGTTAAATTTTTTGGGCTGCACCAGGCTTTCATGTAGCTGTCTTTTTTTACTGTAATTTTAGCCTTCAAATTAAAAACCTATGAAAGGATCAACTATTACACTATTGGTAGTGCTGGGTGTCTTTTTACTCTTTGCTTTTTGGGGTTGCAACGCGTACAATGGATTTGTGACCGGAGAGCAGGGTGTAAAGAAATCTTGGAGCAATGTAGAGACCAATTACCAGCGCCGCACCGATCTGTATGGTTCTGTAATCAAGACCGTAGAGGCTTCGGCCAATTTCGAAAAATCAACGCTCAATGCCGTGGTACAAGCCCGTGCGGCCGCCACACAGGTAAAGATCGATATCAATGATCCTGCCAGCTTGCAGGCCTATCAACAGGCACAGGCTAATTTGCAAGGGTCCTTTAGCAGACTGATCGCTTCGTTCGAGCAATATCCCGATCTAAAGACCACAAAGGCCTTTCAGGATTTTCAAACCCAGATCGAGGGAACCGAAAATCGTATCAACGTAGCGCGTCAAGATTATAACAAGGCGGTCGAAAGCTTTAACCTGAGTGTCAAGCGTTTTCCAGGAAACCTGTTGGCCGGGCTATTCGGATTTAGCGAAAAGGCCTATTACGAAGCCGACAAGGGATCCGAGAAAGCACCCGACATCAAATTCAACATGCAGTAAGCAATACGCTTGTTTTCTTTTTTTACATCCCCCAAGCCCTTGTTGAGCGATGCGCAACAGGCGCAGTTGTTGCAAACGATTCGTTTGGCGGAGCAGCAAACCAGTGGAGAGGTCCGCGTGTTTTTGGAACGCCGCTGTCGTTATGTGGACGCCACTGACCGTGCGGCAGAATTGTTCGTTGAGCATGGTATGCAACAGACCGCCCAGCGCAATGCCGTACTAATTTATATTGCCACGCAAGATCACCAGGTAGCAATCTGGGGCGATCAGGGTATCTACGAAAAGCTGGGACCTCACTATTGGCAAGACCGCGTGCAAGAGATGCTGGGGCTTTTTAGTAAAGAAGATTATTTGCAGGGATTGCTCAGCTGCGTTGAAGCGACCGGAAAAGCGTTGCGTCAGCATTTTCCCTACGATCGCAGCTCCGACAAAAATGAATTGTCCGACGATATACTTTTTGGAAGATCATGAGAAAAGCGCTGTTGTTTTGCGGGGTCCTTTTTGTAGCACAACTGCTTTTTGCGCAGATCGAGTCGGTATTGCCGCCTCGTCCTTCTCCTGCTGTACTATATAACGATCTAACGCCGGGCCGTTCGTTTCTTACCGCCCCGCAGGCCGATCAGTTAGAGAAAATATTGGTAGCCTACGATGATAGCACTTCTACGCAGATCTGTGTGGTGGTCGTAGAGAGTTTACAAGATTATACAGCCAATGAGTATGCCACTGCACTTGGCAGAAGCTGGGGCGTGGGCAGCAAACAATTCAACAATGGAGTGGTGATCTTGATCTCTGCCGGCGGCGAAACGGGCAATCGAGACGCCTACATTGCTACCGGATACGGAATGGAGGGAGCTATTCCCGACGTGGTGGCTAAATCAATTGTAGAGAACGACATCATTTTTAATTTCAAAGAAGGTCAGCGTTATCGCGGATTGGAGCAAGCCGTATTGTCGATCGCCAAGGCGGTAGCCGGCGAATACAAGGCACCTGCCCGACGCAAGAAAAAAAGTGAGAGCGATATTCCAACTATCGTGATCGTAATTGTTTTTTTATTGCTCTCTATGTTGTCCGGGGGCGGAAGGGGAGGCCGAGGAAGGCGCGGAGGATTTGGAGGATGGACCGGAGGAACTTGGCTCGGTGGCGGAGGGTTCGGTGGCGGTGGATTCGGCGGCGGCGGTTTTGGCAGTGGAAGCGGCGGTGGTTTTGGGGGCTTTGGGGGAGGCAGCTTTGGAGGAGGTGGTGCCGGCGGTAAATGGTAATAGAATTATGCAACGTCTTTTATTGATAGCGTTAATTGGGCTAACAGGGTTATCAGCCGTGGCTCAAACTCCTTATTTTATTTATCTGCAGACAGAGCCGGCACAATCTTTTGCAATTGTCTTCAAGGAGCAAACGGTCCATTCCTCCGCATCGGGTTATATTATTCTTCCTAACCTTACAGATAGTGTATTGCAGTTCGTAGTGCGCTTTCCGGAAAAAAAACATCCGGATCATCCCTTTGTCATACGTGCACAGCGCAACGACCAGGGCTACTTGCTTAAAGACTACGGCGACAAGGGGTGGGGGCTGCTCGATTGGCGAACATTATCTGTTACCTATGCAGAGCGACCCGGTCTTACTAAAACTAATGTGGTGCCAACCGAGGGTCAGGCAGATTTCGCGACCATGCTGGCAAAGGCCTCTGGCGACAGTACGTTGCTGCTCGAGTCTTCGACATCCGCGCGCAACACTACCACTAAATCGGCTGCCGCGGCTAATAAAAGTACCCCCGCCAATGCAAAATCAGATACGGCTATCGCCAGTAAGCCTATTGCTATTGCAAAGCCGACCAACGAGGCAAAGCCAGACACAGTTAGCATAACTAGCCCTGTGGCCGAGGTAAAACCTGTACAACAGAGCAAGCCCGTGGTGGCGGATGCAAAACCCGCTGAAGCAGAAAAGCCAAGCCAGACCAAACAGCCTGCTACTGCTCCCGTTCCCGGATACTGCAAATCGATCCTTACCGATGCCGAGTTCACTGAATGTCTCGGTAAGGTGCAGGTGGCCCGCTCCGAGACTTCTAAAGTAAATGTGCTCCGCGATTTTATGGGCGGCAGATGCTACACGATCGAACAGGTAAAGGCATTGGCACAGTTGCTCTCTACCGACGAGGTCAGGTACGATTTCTTGTTAGAGGCATGGTCCCATACAGCTGAGCGCTCTCGGTATCTCGTACTGGCATCGATATTCGAAGACCCTGCAACGGCCAACCGTTTTAAAGAGATGTTTCAATAATGGCCCGTTATTTTTTAGAGGTATCCTATAGGGGAAAGGCTTATAGCGGGTTTCAGTCGCAAGAGAATGCCAACACCATTCAGCAAGAAATAGAGAAGGCCTTTCAAGTGTTGCAGCGAAATCCGGTATCGTTAACGGGCTCTTCGCGCACCGATGCTGGTGTGCATGCCTTGCAGAATTTTTTTCATTTTGATTTTGAGGATGCCTTACATCCGCAGTTTACTTATAAGATCAATGCGATCTTGCCGGGAGATATTGTAGTAAAGTCGGTCCGTACGGTAGCCGACGAGGCCCACTGTCGCTTCGATGCCCTCAGTCGTACCTACGAGTATTTTATTTACAGAGGCAAGGACCCTTTTCTCGAAGATCGTGCCTGGTACTTTCCTTACACGATTGAGTTGGAGGCGTTGCAACAGGCCGCTCGGGCGTTAACCGAGTACCAAGATTTTACTTCGTTTTCGAAGCGAAACACCCAGGTAAAGACCTTTGCCTGCACCATTATGGAAAGCAACTGGAGCCAGCGCGGTGATTGCCTGGTTTATCGCGTAAAGGCCAACCGGTTTCTGAGGGGTATGGTAAGGGCCTTGGTTGCCACCATGTTACAAGTAGGCCGCAGCACCCTCACCATCGAGCAATTTCGGGCTATTATTGACGCAAAAGATTGTACCAGAGCCAGTTTTGCCGCCCCCGCACACGGACTTTTTCTGGTCGAGGTCTCGTATTGAGCGGTTTTTGAGGTCCCGGCCCGATTTTTTTTACGGGGCTGGAACCCTTATCTGGCTTATGTTTGATTGATAATCAACAATTTTTACTCCCTTTTTCTTGTTCGTTACCACAACCTCCCTTATCTTTGCGACCCCGCTTGAAAAAGAGGGTAGTTCTCTGAAAAAAGTTCGAAGTACTGAAAAGGGCAAATAGGCAAAAATTGAAGGAAAATTTGTGGGTATTGCTATTTGCACTATCTTTGCCGTCCGCTTCAAAAAAACGAAGCCAGTTCTTTCGAAAACAAATTGATTTTCACACTGAATTGAGCAGTGGTTGTTGGAAAATAATCACTGAAAAATTTGGTAGAAATACTAAGGCCCTTACCTTTGCACTCCCGTTCCAAAAAACGGGTGGCCGGTAACGGTCTAAAGATCTTTGAAAGTTTGGAAACAATAGCACTCACTTCTCGTCTCGTACGAGAGTGAAACTATAGGTAAGTCAAGCGAAATACATTTCGATTTGACACGTTAATTTTCTCTTGAGAATTTTAAAA
>JBILFN010000003.1:0-36468 GCA_044351575.1 Chitinophagaceae bacterium | reverse complement strand
GCAATTCGCCATAGGTCAACTTTTCTTTGATCGACTCATCAAAAGAAATGGTCTTTCCGACCGGCATCTGCACCACCAACTTTACCTGCTGGGCGCGGTATTTATCCTTGGCGGCAATAGCATAGTAACTCGGTAGGTCTACCACTGTTCCGGTATCGGCCGTGGCAGAGCCAGCTACAAAATACCCTTTAGTATTGATAGGGTAGGAGAGCGCCTCGGCACGCTGAAGGGCCTGTTGGCTGTTTTTACCATTAGCAATTCTGAACAATTTAACGTGATAATTATTGTCCGGACTTTCGACCATCTCTATAACAACTGCAGAAAGTTTGAGCGTATCCTTAGAAAGGTCCCATCCTTTCTCTTCGCCCTGTATGTGGATCCAGGGAACCCTTTCGGTATAATAGAGCGTGGGCTGAGAAACGGTTAGACGCAACGAAGTGGGGTTGGCGGTGGCAATGGGCACCGGTGTTACGACCTGCTCACGCACAGAAAACTCTTTACCTAAACTGCTAAAAAAGAGAAATACCATCACCCATCCCAGTGTCCACAGCGAAAAAAAGCTATACCGCAACACCGTACTTTTTGTCTTGTACCCAATAATTCGTCTGATCAGCCATATAATAAACCCTAACAGAGGAACTACTACGAACAAGATCAACGCAGCCCAGGCCATTAGTTGTTGAGAGTTGTTAGTCCATAAAAAACTTTGATAGGGCCAGGTAACCACTCCTGCGAAACAGATAGCGAATAGCGCCATCAATAGTGAAAAAGCCAGTATACCAAAGAAGAAAGCAAAGAATATCTTAATCAACAATCCGACCGCCCTTAATAGGGTTCCGGCGATGGTCCGCTCTTTTCCACTAAATTTCTCTTGTACGCGCTGGTTGACCTCGCTGGCAAATTTTCCGGCCTTACCCGGCAATTCATTGGCCACGGTCTCTACTTCTTTTCCCCAGCTAGTTACTTTTTGATTGACCTTGCTGGCAAATTTTTCGGCGTCTTGTGTGACTTGTTTTTGAATAGAGGCCAGATCTATCTTTTCTCCGCGCATCTCCATTTTCTGATAAGGCGTAATGGCCTTGGGTAAAATGATCCACAGCGTGATGTACATTATTATCGAAAACCCGATCAATGACCCAAAACTAAGGTTGAACACCACAAGGGTTAAATCATCATCGGTCCAATCCAAAATAGAAAAAAGGATCGTGAGCAACAGCGGAGACAAGAAGAGCAATCTTATGTTTTTAACCGGCTTATCAAAATACGCAGCCACTCCACCAGCGACACCGCCGAGTATCTTGTTGTCCGGGTCTCTGTAAAAGCGTTTCCCCTTGAACGACTCTACCATGGAGGCTGGCAAGAATATCCACAACAGTACATATCCAAACAGGAGCAAGCCGAAACTCGAGAACGCCAGTATAACAAGTATAGCTCGAATAATGGCAGGATCGATTCCCAGATAGGCGGCCAATCCGCCGGCTACGCCACCGATTACTTTGTTGGCCTCGTCGCGATATAGTTTTCGAGAGGCTGCCGCATCGGTATCCGTTGTGTTTGAATTTTCGTTTTTAGCAGAATTCGTTGAGGCGCCACCTGATGCTGTTTCAGAAGCACCTTCTTGAGCCAACTCTTCGGGTCGACCCATGAGCACGATCAACTCTTGTACGTCCAATTCGGTGATGCACGCACTTCCTTTTTTAATTTTCTCGTGCATCAATTCTGCGATCCTGCCTTGTATGTCATTGATGATCTCTTCGCGACTCTCCTCGGCCGCAAAAAATTCGCGCAGCGTTGTAACATACGATTGCAATTGTTCGAAGGCGGGTTCCTCAATAGGAAGAATCCGGCCGCTTAAATTGATGGTGATGATCTTTTTCATATGCGTGCTGATTACGGTTATTGTTTGGGGGGATGATGATGGAGTAGATTAAAGGTTGGTGGGTTTTGGTGAGGTAGCTTTATTGACCGCTTCGGATAGTTCTTTCCAGGTCTGATCAAGTTCTTTATAAAAGAGTTGCCCTTTTTCGGTCAGCGAAAAATACTTGCGGGGTGGTCCCGAAGGACTTTCGACCCAGCGGTACGATAGCATCTCCGCATTCTTAAGTCGGGTCAGCAGCGGGTAGAGCGTACCTTCCAGGATCTGTAAACCGGCCGAGCGTAACTCATCGACGATATCGCCAGGGTAGGCTTCTCCTCTTTTGATGGCCGAAAGAATGCAAAACTCCAGTATACCTTTACGCATCTGGCTTTGAGTATTGTCTATATTCATGGTAGTAAGATCGATTGACCGCACAAAGATATAGAATAATTTATAGTACTATGCATAACAAAGTACCTTTTTTTGTAAAACTTTTTTCCTTTTTCCAAAAAAGCTTACTGCATAAATACCTGAAATACGACTTTTTTTGCCGATTTTTGCCAATTATGAGGATAAAATCAGGCCTTTTAACCATTTTTGCCCTTTCTTTTGTCCTTTTTGGATGTGCCGATAAATACCAGTCCTACCGGTCGCAATACTCTTTTAAAAGCCCCAATGGCCAACCCGACTATTCCAATATGGACTACTGGGCGGCCCACCCCGGTAAAAAAGACCCCTCGGACAGCCTTCCCCGACCACTTCGTACAGGGGTCAGAGACACCCTGGCCGATGTATTCTTTCTGCATCCTACCACCTTTACCGACCAAAAAGAAGCAGCCCGCTCCAATGCAGCCATTGACGATGACTATATAAATGCCAAGACAGATTATTCGACCATATTATTTCAGGCCAGCGCCTTTAACGAGCAAAGCCGGGTGTTCAGCCCGCGCTATCGTCAAGCGCATATTGGCAACTTCTATGGGGCCGATTCGGCACTGGCCGTGCAGGCCTTGCAATTAGCCTACTCTGATGTACGCAATGCCTTTCGTTATTATTTGCAACACAACAATAACGGTAGACCCATCATCATTGCCTCTCATAGCCAGGGCGCGTTAATGGCTATTGAATTACTTAAGGAGTTTTTCGATAACAAACCGCTGCAGCAACAACTTGTCGTTGCTTATGTGGTAGGATGGCCTTTGGAAACCAATAGCTTTAAATCGCTACAGGCCTGTGCGCAAGCTGCGCAAACAAATTGTGTATGCAGCTGGAGAACCTTTAAGATGGGATACGAAGCTCCCTGGGTCAAAAAAGAAAAGGCGCGCGCGGCCTCGATGATCGTAACCAATCCACTTAGCTGGACCACCGATACCTCTTTCGTTTCGCGAAAAGCAAACAAGGGTGCTGTTCTAACCCGTTTCAACAAGGTATTTACCAGCGTGGCAGATGCACAAATTAAAAATGGGGTGCTGTATTCGTATCGCCCCCATTTTCCGGGTAGCTTTTTATATCGAACCGATAATTATCATATAGGAGACATCAACCTGTACTACCTCAATATCAGAGAGAACGTACAAGAGCGTCTGTCGGCATTTTTTCGCAAGGCCGGCAATAATCAATCCGTTCAATGACGCCTGTCATAGACAAGGCCTTTTGATGCGATTATCTTTAAGATAAACGCATTTCTTATGAGAACCATTGTCGTTCCCACCGATTTCTCTGCTAACGCTACCAATGCGCTGCACTATGCCATTGATATGGCAAATACCATCAAGGCAAATTTGCTCTTATTGCATGTGTACCAGGTGCCGGTCAGCTACACCGATGCCCCTATTGTGTTGGTGTC
Source organism: Chitinophagaceae bacterium (assembly GCA_044351575.1). Lineage (GTDB taxonomy): Bacteria > Bacteroidota > Bacteroidia > Chitinophagales > Chitinophagaceae > JJ008. Next base: position 32,764 of record JBILFN010000003.1, on the reverse strand, counting down.
GGTAGACGAACTCAGACACGCGGCCGAAAAGCGAATGGAACAACTAAAAGACCTGACCCGAAAGATCTTACACGTCGATCAAAAGATCTACACAGAGACCAGACTGGGCAATGTAACCGATGAGCTCGAAGCCATCTGCGAAAAAATAAGACCCTTTGCGGTAGTAATGGGTACCAAGGGGGTTTCGGGATTTGAACGGGTGGTCTTTGGTAGCAATACATTAAGTGCCATTCGACACCTGCACGTACCGGTTATTTGTGTGCCTCCGGGTAAGACGTTCGGCAAGGGAATTAAAAAAATCGGATTTGCGTGTGACTGTAAAGAAGTAGTAGCCACCACCCCTACAAGAATCATTCGTGATCTGGTCAAAAATTTCGATGCAGAACTACATGTGCTAAATGTAAATACCGACGGTGCTAATCAAGACGAGAAGCCGGAGCAAACCGTACTACTCGAAACGCTCCTAAGTGACCTTCGGCCGGTCTATCACTTTTTAGAACATGCCGATATCGAAGATGCCATCAACGAGTTTGCCGAAAAAAACAATCTCGACCTAATTATCAGCATCCCCAAACAGCACAAATTGATCGATAAGCTATTTAGAAAAAGTTCTACTCGCCAACTGGTCTATCAAAGTCATGTGCCCGTTATGTGCATTCACGAAGAGTGAGCAGCATAAAGCCATCGTAGATCACATTTACTGGTAAAGAAAAATAGACCGAAGCAATAATTTGCAGCAGCGGTGTAACTAGAACTCGGCACTGCCCGGCGTACGCGGAAAAGCGATCACATCTCGAATGTTGCTCATACCGGTCACAAATTGTACCATGCGCTCAAAGCCCAGTCCAAACCCGGCGTGAGGGACCGTACCAAAGCGACGAGTGTCGAGATACCACCAAAGTTCTTCTTCGCCAATTCCCATGGCCGCCATTTTTTGTTGGAGGTTCTCCAACCTTTCTTCTCGCTGTGACCCGCCCACAATCTCTCCGATACCGGGCGCCAGAATATCCATGGCCGCAACCGTTTTACCATCATCGTTCTGGCGCATGTAAAAGGCCTTGATCGCCGCAGGATAATTATAAAGAATAACCGGCTTTTTAAAATGCTTTTCTACCAAGTAGCGTTCGTGTTCACTTTGAAGGTCCATGCCCCATCCGGTGATCTCGTACTGAAATTTCTTTTTCTTGTTATAGTTGCTTTCGCGCAAAATATCGATGGCCTCGGTATACGTTAGACGCTCGAATTTGTTTTCAGTTACAAAACGAAGCTTGTCCAGTAATCCCATTTCACTTCGCTTATCTTGTGGTAACTGCTTTTCTTCGTCGGCCAGCCGCTGCTCCAAGAACTGCAGATCGTCGGCGCAATGCTCCATCGCATAGCGAATTATATAACCAATAAACTCCTCGGCCAAATTCATATTGTCCTCGAGATCATAGAAGGCCATCTCGGGTTCGATCATCCAAAACTCAGCCAAGTGACGAGCGGTATTACTGTTTTCGGCCCTGAACGTTGGGCCAAAGGTGTAGATCTCGCCAAAGGCGGTAGCACCCAACTCACCTTCGAGCTGACCGCTTACCGTCAGGTGTGTGGAGCGGCCGAAAAAATCCTCTTTGAAATCAATTTGTCCGTCTTCGGTGCGAGGTGCTTTTCCATCCAAAGAAAGGGTGGTTACCCTAAACATCTCGCCCGCACCCTCGGCATCACTGGCGGTGATGATAGGTGTATGGAGATATAAAAATCCTTTTTGATGAAAGAACTGATGCACGGCAAACGATAAGGCATGGCGAACGCGAAACACGGCCGCGAATGTATTGGTACGAAATCGCAAGTGAGCCTTTTCGCGCAAGAACTCAAGGCTGTGCTTTTTGGGTTGAAGCGGGTATTTTTCTGCATCGGAATCACCCAAAATATCGACGGTCACTGCCTGCAGATCTATTTTTTGCCCTTTGCCCAATGAGGCGACTACTTTTCCTGTTACCCGAAGAGAGGCCGATGTTGTAATGCGCGACAACAAGCTGTCCGGAAACTGTCCCAGCGCCAGCACTACTTGTAGATGCTGATTGGTACTGCCGTCGTTGAGGGCCACAAACTGGTTGTTGCGAAACGTACGCACCCAGCCCATAACGGTCACCTCTTGCCCGGCAGGCTCTTGCTGTAACAGCTCCTTAATTTTGATTCTGCTATTGAACATGAACAGGTAATTACGGAAGCAAAGGTAAGCGCTGAGGCCCGAGCAGCAGACAACAGTCAATCGAAAAAATTTTCGGAATTCGGCTATTTATAGTAGTATTGCAATTGAAAGAGGCTCATGCGGGCCGGATCCTTATCACTTTTCTTTCGTTTGCCGCCTCTTTAATCTGGTTAACACTCAAATTTTCAACTTTCAAGTCGGGACGTTTTAAGCTGAACCCCTGATCAATTTTCATTCATGTACGATATATTACAATTGAACGACATGCTCGTTCCTGAGTTGCTCGACATTGCAGAGCGTCTCAAGATTCCCCAGGCCAAGCGGCTTAGCAAACAAGACCTTATTTATAAGATCCTTGACAGCCAGGCCATTGCGGGTGCCAAACAAGCTAAGGGAACCGAACCCGACCATAAACATAAACGCATTGTAAAAACCAGTACCGGTATAGCCAGCGAAGAAGCCATTGTCGAAAGCGGAGACACCCGTACTTCTCATCCCAAACAATTATCCATGACTGCGAAAAACGAAGACAACAAACCCAAGAAAAGAGGAAGACCTAAAAAAGAAGAGAAGCCCGAAGCCGCTGCAGCAGCGGAAATGTCTTCGCAAGAAAGTGCAAGCGCTCCCAGCAAGACCGATCTGTTAGCCCAGACCATCTTGCAAAATACCCCCGAGCCAGGTACCGGTATAGAGCCGCAGGGTGGAGCCGCTCGCTTTATGCCACCACCTCAAAAGAAAGAGCCTGCCTTTACCGTAGAATTCGATGGCATGATTCCGGCCGAAGGGGTATTGGAAATGATGCCCGACGGATATGGCTTTTTGCGCTCTTCCGATTACAACTACTTGTCTTCTCCCGATGACGTATATGTATCTCCCTCGCAGATCAAGTTGTTCGGACTCAAAAGCGGTGATACCGTTTGCGGGGCCGTGCGTCCCCCCAAAGAAGGAGAAAAATATTTTGCGTTGCTCAAGGTAGATCTGCTCAACGGAAAAAGTCCCGACGAAGTACGCGATCGCGTTCCCTTCGATTATCTGACACCATTGTTTCCGTTCGAGAAATTAAACCTGTTTACCACTCCTTCGGAATATTCTACGCGTATCATGGACCTGTTTACCCCCATTGGTAAAGGCCAGCGTGGATTGATCGTGGCCCAACCCAAGACAGGTAAGACCATGCTATTAAAGGCCGTGGCCAATGCCATTGCCGCCAATCACCCCGAATGTTATTTGATGATCGTGCTGGTCGACGAAAGACCCGAAGAGGTAACCGATATGGAGCGAAGCGTAAAGGCCGAAGTGATCGCCTCTACCTTCGATGAGCCCGCCGAAAAACACGTTAAGGTTTCTACCATGGCGCTCAATAAAGCCAAGCGACTGGTAGAATGCGGACACGATGTGGTGATACTGCTCGATTCTATTACGCGTCTGGCCCGAGCCCACAATACCGTGGCACCCGCATCTGGTAAAGTATTATCGGGTGGAGTAGAGGCCAACGCCATGCAAAAACCCAAACAATTCTTTGGCGCCGCTCGTAAAATAGAAAATGGCGGATCGCTCACCATCATTGCCACGGCCCTGGTCGATACCGGCAGTAAAATGGACGAGGTGATCTTCGAGGAATTCAAAGGAACCGGTAATATGGAACTGCAACTCGATCGTAAACTCTCTAACAAGCGTATCTATCCGGCCGTAGACCTGAATTCTTCGTCTACCCGCCGCGACGATCTTTTGTTAGACCCGGCCGCCCTGCAACGCATGAATCTGCTACGCGTATACCTGGCCGATATGAATACCGAAGAAGCCATGCGCGAATTGCAAAATCGAATGAAAGGCACCAAGAGCAACGAAGAATTTTTGGCCTCCATGAACAGATAATCGCAGAGAGGACTCCGGTCCTCTTTTTTTTATGCCCGTTCAGCGTATCGATATTGAAGAGTTTCTTTCGCTAGCGGCTTCGCATCCCGTACTGGATGTGCGAAGCCCGTCAGAGTTCGCGCATGCGCACATGCCGGGCGCCATTTCTTTTCCATTGTTTACCGATGAGGAGAGAAAGGTCGTTGGTACTACTTACAAACAAGATAGTCGCGAGGCAGCCATCAAGATCGGGCTTGATTTTTTTGGGCCTACCATGAAAGACAAGGTGATCGCTGCAGAAAAGATAGCAGCCTTGTTTTATAAGAACGATTCAATTCGTGGCGCAACGCTGCTCGTGCATTGTTGGCGAGGCGGTATGCGCAGTGCGGCCATTGCGTGGTTGCTCGACCTCTACGGGTTTACCGTCTATACGTTGGCCGGCGGCTATAAGCGATATCGTAATTGGGTATTAGACGAGTTGAGCAAACCCCACTCGTTGCGCGTGATCGGCGGATACACCGGCTCTGGAAAGACCGAATTGTTGCAGGCGTTGGCCCTGGCTGGCAAGCCCGTGATCGATCTCGAAAACATCGCGTCGCACAAAGGATCGGCCTTTGGAAGCATTGGACAACCCACACAGCCAGGACAAGAGCAATTTGAAAATAAGTTGGCAGATGCGTTGCGCTCGTTGCAGGTAAAGTTCGCTGTTACCAATGGTCAGCTTTCTTCGTTAAGTGATTCGGATCGCGACTTGCCCCCCATTTGGATCGAAGACGAATCGCAGCGCATCGGATTGGTCAATCTTCCGGGACCATTCTGGGCAACTATGCGCAACGCGCGTGTTTATTTTTTAGAGATCCCCTTCGAAGAAAGACTTTCGCATATCGTCGAAGAATATGGGACGCTCGACAAGACCGCATTGACCGATGCCACCATTCGCATCACCAAAAAACTTGGCCACCAGCAGGCACAGCAAGTAGCCGACCTGCTCGCAGAGAATAATATTCGTGCGGCATTTGAAATTCTGCTGCGTTATTACGACAAACTCTACGCCAAGTCGCTACAAAATCGCAACGCGCTCGCTACGCAGCTTACCGTTATTCCATCTGATAAGACCGGTGCCCAGAATTTGGAAGCACTACTGAAAATATGTTGATTTATAAGCCCCCTTTATCGCCATGATCGAACCCCAACCCCTTCTCACCGAATTCTCCAAAGGCGGCGGCTGCAGTTGCAAGATCGCGCCGCGCGTACTCGAAGAGATCTTGCATTCCTCGATCAGTCGGCCTCAAAATGCCGCACTGTTAGTTGGTAATGAATCGAACGACGATGCGGCGGTCTATGATCTGGGCAATGGCACAGCACTGATCTCGAGTACCGACTTTTTCTCTCCGCTGGTCAACGATGCGTTTACGTTCGGCAAGATCGCGGCAGCCAATGCCATTAGCGATATCTATGCTATGGGCGGTCAACCACTGGTCGCTATCGCGATCTTGGGCTGGCCGGTCGAAAAGATACCCGCCACAATTGCGCAACAAGTAATAGAAGGAGGACGAACCATCTGTCAAGAGGCCGGCATTCCACTGGCCGGCGGACACAGCATCGACAATCCCGAACCGATCTTTGGTCTCGCGGTAACCGGAATCGTTCCTGTCGAAAATCTAAAAAGAAACAACACGGCACAAGTAGGCGATTGGTTACTGTTGACCAAACCATTGGGAACAGGGGTGCTTGCCAGTGCTGAAAAAAAAGGAATGCTCAACAGCACGCAGCAAACGATGCTCTTCGATGCACTTTGCTCACTCAATAAGATCGGCTCCGCACTCGGTGCCATCAAAGGCGTACACGCCATGACAGACATCACAGGGTTTGGGCTGATGGGGCATTTGGTAGAAATGGTAAGAGGAAGTAACACCAGTGCGGCCATCTATTATGACCGCTTACCATTATTGCCGAACGTAAAAGAGTTGATCGCCCAACGTGTATTTCCCGATGCGACTACGCGTAACTGGAGTGCTTATCAAGACAAGATCCGGTTTGAAAAAGGGGTAAACGTAATGGAAGCTTTTACCCTACTACCCGATCCGCAAACCAACGGAGGATTACTGATCAGCGTAGCACCCGATTTACTCGAGACGGTACAGGCTTTATTAAAAAAAGAAGGATACGAAGCGTATACCGAGCCCATCGGTCGAATTGTGACAGCAGAAGAAAAGACGCTGATCATTTACCCTACCGCATAACTTTCTTTACGCTACTAAACAGTATGTAAAGATGACATTGGCCGCGTTTTGATCGTCGGTCAAAACACCAGATTCTCTTTATTTCTTACCTGATCGATGGGTAGTTCGGCCACCAACTGCACAGCCGCTATGCTACGAATGGTTTGAATGGTCTGTTGCAACGAAGCATCGCTTACTTCGTCTTCCTTCATCAACCATAAAAAATCGAGGTGCTTAAACTCGGGTAGCAAAAACTCGCCATCGAATTTATTATTGTAGATGTAATGCTCTAGCGATCCGGTGGGCTCACGATACTCGTAGACCGAAAAAAAGTATTCACGCTTTTTATAGACTCGTTTTATCTCTAGCTCGTTAATGCGAAAGTCAAGGCCGATCACATTATTCAGGTGCCAGCAGAACTGATACCCGCGAATGGGTGCCACAATGCCTAGTAGGCGCGTTCCCTCGAAAAAAGCTTCGGTGATCAGCGAATTGTCGAGCACCAGTTTATTGACCCGCTCTGCCATAGGTTAGTCAATACAAGGTACAACTTATCGCCATTAGAACTGTATGTCGGCGATCAGTTGCTCTGCACCCCGCTGGTAAATGACCTTTACCTGATCGCCTTTTTTAAACTTACCCAGCGTTTGCATATAGCTCTCCATAGAGCCAACCTTATACTCGCCGATCTGCAAGACAATATCGCCGGCCCGAATGCCCGCCTTTTGTGCCGGGCGTCCTTCACTTACCCCATCGGCCCTAACGCCGGTGCCACTATAGGTGTAGTCGGGCATAATACCCATAGACACGCTAAACCGAGCGGTGGTTGTGGTCTGTGTTTCGCGGGTCTTTAAAAAGGCCAGACGGCCACTCTTGTCGGTTTGCTCAATTAGCTGCTGAATATGTCGCAAGATAGATACCATGCCTTTGTAATTGATTCGATCGGCATCATCACTGGGCTTATGATAATCGGTATGCAGGCCGGTAAAATAAAAAAGTACCGGAATATCCTTTCGATAAAACGAAGTGTGGTCGCTGGGCCCCGATCCACTCGAATCGATCTTTACACTAAAACTTCCCTTTCCGGTATTGTTGATGGCAGAAGACCAATAGGGCGAAGTGCCGTAGCCACCAATGGTAACGGTCTTAGTGCTGTCGTTGAGACGCCCGACCATGTCCATATTGATCATATAATTGATCGACCCTAGATCGATGGTTGGATTCTCAACAAAGTGCTTGGACCCGTAAAGCCCTAACTCCTCTCCCGAAAAGGCGATCAGTAAATAATTGTTCGAACGAGCCGCCGATTTTTTTAATGCTGAACCCAAGGCTAGTAGGGTAGCCGTACCACTGGCATTATCGTCCGCGCCATTATGGATGGCGGCCTCTTTCTTCTCATAACGCGAATTTCCATCTTCGCCATAGCCCAGATGATCGAAGTGCGCACCCAAGACGACCGTGGTTGGAGCCCCGTTGTCAATATACCCTATCACATTCGATCCGGTTCTAATATTATCGGCCATCGACGCACGGGCGGCGATCTCTAGCGAAGCGACTTCTTGATTGGTAAACGCGGCCACAACGTCGTTCTTAATATAAAAAACAGGAATGTTTACCGCGGGCGATCTGTCTTTAGCATTAAAACTCAGTTTATCGTCGATCGGCCCACTGTTATACCAAAGCAGAGCGGCCGCTCCTTTTTCTTTTGCCTTTGAACTAAACTCATAGACATAGGCGGGCAAATCGAAATGGGGGTTGGTTTTGTTTTCGTCGATCACATCGCGCAGATCGACCAGCCAGGGAGCGCCCATCTCGCGCAAGCCGGGCGTTAATGGTGCGGTAATCGAAGCAGCAGCACTGTAAGGAAATACAAAAAAATCTTTTTCGGGCGCGAGTGCTTTGCTGGCAATGATCATCTTGCAATCGGAGCCCATCTTTTTTCCCTCGTTAACAGAAAAGGATTGAAAAAATCCATCGGTCCCCTTAGGGGCCAATCCCGCCCCGCGAAACTGCTCGGCAATATATTGCATAGCCAATTTCTCTCCGGCCGTTCCGGTGCGACGCCCTTCGAGTCGATCGTCGGCCAAGAACGTAACATGGGCAGCCAACGTACTTTGCAATAACTCATTTTGTTTTTTAAGACGTTGGGGCGCAGAGCAGGCACCGAGCACGACCAATGACCACAGCAGGGTGATTTTAACAGAGAATTTCATAAAGGGATCGTTTAACGGTTGCAAAGTTACCGACTACAAAGATGCTTTGCGCAACAAGGCAGAGATTTCGGGCGTGGTTTGGCATTGAGTATCTACTTTTGCAACCAATAATCGTACGTTGAACCCTTCAGGTGTCCATATTGCGCTGGTAGGTAATCCCAATAGTGGAAAAAGTTCGCTTTTTAACTGCCTTACCGGGCTTCAGCAGAAGGTGGGGAATTTTCCGGGAGTAACGGTCGATAAAAAAACCGGATCGGCTACCATCGGTGGCCTGCAGGCGTCTATGATCGATCTGCCCGGCACCTATAGTTTATATCCTCGTCGACTCGATGAGTGGGTTACTTATCGGGTCGTAATGAAAGAAGACGAAGAGATCGACCCCGATCTGCTGGTGGTGGTGGTCGATGCCAGCAACCTAAAACGAAACTTGCTTTTTTGCACACAGCTTCTCGACCTTAAGCAACCCGTGGTGGTCGCCCTAACCATGATGGACCTGGCCCGTCGCCGCGGCATCAAGATCGATATTTCGGCGCTGGAACGCGAACTGGGGGTGGCGGTAGTAGCCGTAGATGCCCGAAAAGGCAAGGGGGTGCCCGAGCTAAAAAAAGCAATAGAGCTTACACTGCAAGGGGCCTATAGGGTACCGACCAGAGATTTTATCGATAATTACCAGTTGGCGCCGATCCCCATTCAAAAAATCAAAGAGGTCTTTTCCGATTGCAGCGATTACAAGGCCATTCACTTGTTAACGCATCCTGCTTCGTTTCAACTACCTGAACAGGTGCAACAACAGATCGAGGGTATAGAGAAAGAGGGAAGGTTCAATGCTACCAAAACACAGGCCGAAGAGATCTTGCAACGCTATGCACGTATTCGTCAGGTGATGCAACAAGCCGTATCGGAGCCCGATCCACTAAAAAAAACCCTGCGCACCGAAAAACTAGACGCGATCTTACTTCATCGTCGCTGGGGATATTTGATCTTGCTCACTGTTTTGTTTTTGCTTTTTCAAAGCGTGTTTTTATTGGCGCAGTATCCCATGGATTGGATCGAAATGGCGTTTGGGCAATTAGGGGGATGGTTATCGACCCAATTGCCCGCCGGAAAAGGCACCGACCTATTGGTCAACGGCGTGTTGGCCGGATTGGGCGGAATCTTGGTCTTTGTTCCGCAGATCATGATCTTGTTCGGTATTATTACACTACTCGAAGATTCGGGATACATGGCCCGCATTAGTTTCTTATCGGATCGCTTGATGCGCAGCGTGGGGCTCAATGGAAAAAGCGTGATGCCCATGATCAGCGGCTTTGCCTGTGCGGTGCCCGCCATCATGAGCGCCCGCAATATCGAAAACAGAAAAGAGCGACTACTCACTATTTTGATTACCCCCCTGATGAGTTGTTCGGCGCGACTACCCGTTTATACGACCATCACCAGTTTGGTAATTCCGAATACATATGTACTGGGATTTCTTAGCCTGCAGGGTTTGGTGTTGTTGTCCATGTATATGATGGGTATAGTCATGGCCATGCTGGTCGCCTACATTGCCAACCTCTTTATTAAAATTCAAGAAAAAAGTTTTTTCATCTTAGAGCTTCCCGCCTACCGATCTCCGCGCTGGGCCAATCTGATTCCGACCATGCTGAGCAAGGCTAAGATCTTCGTACTCGATGCCGGAAAGGTCATTATGATCATTTCGCTGATACTATGGGGGCTTAGCTCGTATGGACCCGAGGCGGGCATGCAAAATGCAGAACAACAATTCAAAGAGGCGCAGCAAAGCGGTATTACTGCTGCACAGGCCGAAAGACAATATCAAACAGCCAAACTAGAGAATTCCTATGCGGGGTTACTTGGAAAAACCATAGAGCCTCTTATTGCACCTCTCGGGTTCGATTGGAAGATCGGTGTGGCGCTCATTACTTCTTTTGCGGCCCGCGAAGTTTTTGTGGGTACCATGGCCACTCTCTATAGTGTGGGAGACGAAGGAACTCATTTGCTCAATGAAAAGATGAAGGCGGCGCTTCGCCCCGACGGAACACCTGTATTTACCTTGGCCACCGGACTTTCGTTGATGATCTTCTATGTATTTGCCATGCAATGCATGAGCACGCTGGCTGTGGTAAAAAGAGAAACCAAATCGTGGAAGTGGCCCGTTATTCAGTTGATCTATATGACCGGGGTAGCCTATTTGCTTAGTTGGGCCTGCTACTTGCTTTTTCGTTGACCGGTGGCGCCCATGTATCACCGGGCTCAAAATAATCCCATAACAAGGTGGCTACCGAACGAGCCAGGGACCATGCTTCATTATCGTGCGTCCAACGCTGGTCTTGGTTATTCTTGGTAAAAATGCAAAACACAAAAGGTCGGTTAGGTGCATTAACGATCATGGCTTCGCTTCGCGATGCATTCACGCACCCATTCTTACTAAAGACCTCTATATAGGGTGGAAAGCTTCCCAGCGATTCGTCTTCGTCCCAAAAATTGCGGCTCATGGCCCTTAACATTTTCTCACTCGCATAAGCAGATATTACTTCTTTGCGGTAGACCTTCTCTAACAAGCGACCCATATCGGCCGGCGTGGTTTGTCCCCATCCATATTGAGACCGGTTGGTTTCGCGACCGGGCGTTCTGGAATTAACAAACGTACTCGAAAACCCATGTTGGGCAAGTAATTCGTTGATGCGCTTTCCGCCTCCGGCCAGCGACTGCAACCACAAGCTGGCCGTATTGTCGCTGGTGGTCATCATCAACATAATAATTTTCTTGAGGGCAATTTTTTCGCCGTCCTTAAAAGAGCCAAGTATGTCTTCGCCGGCGTAGAGCAGTGAATCGCGATAAATATGGTTACTGTCGTATGCCAGTAGCCCGCCTTGAACCGCTGCGGTAACGCCCAACAAGATGGGCACCTTTACGATACTGGCGGTAGGAAAAACAGTGTCGGCGTTGTATAATGATACCCGGCCACTGCGCAAGTCCTTGACATAGACGCCCACCTCGCCCTTAAACCCCTGCACGCGCTCAGCAATCTTTGCTTCGAGTTTCTTGTCTCGCTGCTGTGCCCATAGGACCGAATGGCCAACGATATACAAAAAACAAAAAAGAAGAAGCGGGCGTTGCATGTATTTATTTTTTTGCCATTCGCATATAATCGAGCACCAGGGCGCAGAATGTTTTAACACCGGCGGGCATACCACTATTGTCTACATAAAAATCGGGAGTATGATGCGGGGGTGCTTTACTCGGATCGTTACCCTTGGGCATTCCGCCCAGCGAGAAAAAGAAAGAAGGCGCCTTGGTGCCGTAGTACGAAAAATCCTCTGCGCCGGTTACCCAATTGGTGTCACCCACATTGGCAGCGCCTAGTGTGCGCTCAATAGTGGGTACCATTTGCTTGACCAACTCGGGGGTATTATAGGTAACCAGTGTTTTGGTTTCGATCATCACTTCTGCCGTTGCACCACTAGCAGCGGCGATCATGGTGGCGGTTTGTTTTATTTTTTCGTGTACGATCTTTTGCATCTCGCTGTCGAGTGTGCGGATCGTTCCCTGCATGGTACAAGATTCCGAGATGATGTTTTGTCGCACGCCTCCGTTTATCATACCCACTGTAATAACAACAGGCGCCTTGGTCAACTCCATTTGGCGGCTAACGATACTTTGGAGGCCATCGATAATTTGAGCCGAGATCTGGATGGGATCGACCCCTCTCCAAGGTTGCGAACCGTGGCTTCCTTTTCCTTTTACTTTAATAGAGAACCAGTCGGCCGCTGCCATAAAGGCGCCGGGCTTATACGTTACTTTTCCGGCCTCTAACTCGGACGATATGTGCATGCCGAAGATCACGTCAACCTTTGGGTTGTCCATTACTCCTTCTTTTACCATCAACGGCGCTCCACCCTCTTCTCCTTCGGGTGCTCCTTCTTCTGCAGGTTGAAAAATAAATTTAACGCTGCCCTGTAACTGGTCTTTCATCGAAGACAATACTTCGGCCGCAGCCATCAGCATGGCCACGTGCGTATCGTGTCCGCAAGCGTGCATTACCCCTACTTCGTTACCATTGTATATGGCTCGCTCTTTTGATGCAAAAGAAAGTGGTACTCGCTCCGTAATAGGAAGAGCGTCCATATCGGCGCGCAGCCCAACACAAGGACCGGGCTTAGCTCCACGCAAAAGGCCCACTACGCCCGTCTTTGCGACCCCCTCTGTTACTTCTATGCCCAGCGAGCGGAGATGGTCTGCTACCAAACGCGCCGTTTTTACTTCTCGGTTACCTAATTCGGGGTAGCGATGTATCGCCTCTCTCCATTGGTTGGTCTTTTGCTGAATTGCGTCTGCCTTGGCAAAAGCAAGGGTCATGGGGTCGGTTGGCTTTTGTGCCTGGCCGATGCTTGCGGCCATCACGAAACAAATAGCAGGGATGAGCTTCTTCACGAGTATGGTATTTACTGTGAAAATACGGTAATCGTTCCTTTTGTTATTCAGCAAACATCGCATGTCGGCCAAAGCACAAAAAATATTTTATATTTTTAAGGAACCATGCTGCTTCGACATCTTCCTTTTTTGCGAGCCGTGTTCTGGCATAGCATTTCCGCCTTTGGTGGTCCACAGGCGCATTTGGGGATGATGCTAAAGACCTTTGTGCAAAAGACTCCCTATGTAACCGAAGAAGAGCTAATGGAGTACAATGCATTTTGTCAGCTGTTGCCCGGAGCATCCTCCACACAAACCCTTGCGCTGATCGGATATAAAAGAGGCGGCGTTTTGTTGGCTTCACTTACGCTTTTAATCTGGATCTTGCCGGCCAGTGTACTTATGGGTGCGCTTTCGTTTTTACTAGTTGGTCTCGAAGATCATCCCCAACAATCGGCGATCTTTCGCTTTATTCCCCCTATGGCCGCCGGATTCTTGGGCTTCGCCATTCTCAGAATCTTTCCGCTTTCCATAAAAAATATTATCACCTGGGTCATTATGCTGGTAAGTGCAGGGGCTACCGGTATCTTATTCGGCAGACCCTGGTTGGTACCCTTACTGATCGTGGCGGGCGGAATCGCCACCAACTTTAGTACGAAAAGAATACCGCAGGGCGCCGACAAACCCAAAGCAGTTCGCTGGTGGAATTTTTGGCTCTTTGGGATCATCTTTATCGCCGCCGGATTGCTGAGCGAAGCCGCCAGAACCAATAATTGGGCCGAACGAAAACCTATCAATCTTTTTGAGAATACCTACCGAATGGGAAGTTTCGTTTTTGGAGGAGGGCAGGTGTTGTTACCCATGATGTACGAGCAGTGGAGTGTTCGACCCAACAACGTAAAAGAAAATAACCCCAACGCCATCAAGATCGATCAAGATCATTTGTACACCGGAATGGGTATTGTGCAAGCAGTGCCGGGTCCGGTATTTTCGTTTGCGTCCTTTACGGGTGGGCTGGCGCTAAAAGATCGGGGTGCGTCTATGCAATTGCTGGGTTGTCTGATCGGAACCATCGCTATTTTTTTACCGAGCGCCTTGTTGGTGCTTTTCTTTTTTCCCGTTTGGCATAATCTAAAAAAATATGCCGTCGTCTATCGTTCGCTCGAAGGAATCAATGCTGCCGTGGTAGGAATAATGATCGCCTCTACGCTATATATTTCGCGCGACATCTCTTTGACCGAGGGTAATGTTAGCAGCAGCCTTAATTTGATCGTGATCGTCACCACTATTTTGTTGTTGCGGTTTACAAAAGTTTTTTCGGCGCTGATCGTTCTACTTTGTCTGGCAATGGGCTACTTCTTATAATATCCGCCCCTTTCTATTTCTTCAATTACCAATTCGGGTAACATATAGCGAACGGATTTTCCATTGGCAATGCAGGCGCGTATATAGGTAGAAGAAAGTTGAAGCAGGGGCGCATCGATCATCGTGGCTTTTGCACCGAGCGGGTTGGTGGTCTCGTATCCCGGCCGGGGGTAAACAAGTATCTCGTATTCGGCGATCAGCGTTTGATAGTTTTTCCAGCGAGATAAGTTTTGAAAACTATCGGCCCCCATAATAATGCGAAACTCGTGTTGCGGATACTTTTCTTTTAAATACAATAAGGTGTCGATCGTATAAGAGGGCTTGGGCAATGTAAATTCTATATCGGTTGGCTTGATGCGCGTGTCGTGTTCGGTGGCCAGTGTTGCCAGGTGCAGCCGATGGTACTCGTTGAGGAGTGTATTCTCGTTCTTGAGCGGGTTTTGAGGAGATACGACCAGCCAGATCTTTTCGAGATCGGTCTCGTTGAGTATATAATTGGCAACGATCAGATGCCCATTGTGAATTGGGTTAAAGGAGCCGAAATAAAGACCAATTTTCATTATAAATGTATGAAAATCAATTTGTTACCTCAATAAGAATAGCGTCTGCCTCATTCACGCGCAGGCTAAGGTGGTATCCCGACACAGATACAGAAAGGGGGTCACCCAGCGGTGCCACCTGTTCTACCAATATGGTCTCGCCGGGAACACAGCCCATCTCCATCAGCTTTAAAAAGATCTCGTTATTTTGAAACTCCTTTATTACACCCGCTTGGCCTGGTTTGAGCTCAGAGAGACGAAGCACCATGATCAAAAGATTATTTTGCAAAGCTACTCTTGTTGGGTGGTATTTCTTTACGATTTTTGAGAATGATCCGTTCAAAATCAAAAGTTTATTTCTTCTTCGAAAAAAGAGGGTTCGCGCTAAAGGACCGTAGCGCCTTAAAAGGTTTTATTGAATCTCTTTTTAAAAAAGAAAAAACCGGGTTGCAAAGCATCAATTATATCTTTTGCTCTGACAAGAGGTTGCTCGATATCAATAAAAACTATCTCAAGCACGACTTTTACACCGATATTATCAGTTTTGACCTATCCCCTGGCCCACAAAAGATTGCAGAGATCTATATTAGCATAGATCGCGTGCGCGAAAACGCCCAAATACATGGCGTTTCCTTTAAAAACGAATTGCACCGTGTTATTTTTCACGGAGCGCTGCACATTTGTGGCTACAAAGACAAAACCAGAAAAGAAAAAGGGGTAATGCGCGCAAAAGAAAACGCTTGCCTCTCCGCATTCGGAGTTTAAATGATTGTGCCCCCCTGTTGTTCCACGTGAAACCCTCTAACTGATCGCCAAGATGTCAAGACGCACTTTTTTCCAAGTTACGCTGCTGGTAAGAGACTACGACGAGGCTATTCAGTTTTATACCAAAACACTAGATTTCAAGCTTTTAGAAGATAAAAAACTCTCTGAGGAAAAGCGCTGGGTCGTAGTGGCTCCCCCTGGCGACGCAGGAGCACAGTTATTGCTGGCAAAAGCCACTGAAGAAAGCCAGACCAAACGGATTGGTGATCAGACCGGGGGGCGGGTGTTTCTATTTATGCACACCGATAATTTACAAGAAGATTTTGCCCGGCTAAAGGGGCAAGGGGTAAACATCGTAAGAGGGCCGGTAAAAGAACCCTTTGGAAACGTCCTGGTCTTTGAAGATCTGTACGGAAACCTCTGGGACTTGATCGAAAAGCCAAAACCATAAAGGCCTAAAGCGACTTCTCTCCTATTTGTTCCACGTGGAACAGGCTTTGCCTTATGGTAAGATAAATGAAGGGCTCCTTAGGCCCATTCGCGTTATCTTTGCAGCGCATGTTCAAAGAATACGATGTAATTGTAGTGGGGGCTGGCCACGCCGGCTGCGAAGCGGCGGCCGCAGCCGCAAACATGGGTTCTTCTACCCTATTGATTACCATGAATATGCAAACTATTGCCCAAATGAGCTGCAATCCGGCCATGGGTGGCATTGCGAAAGGCCAAATAGTAAGAGAAATAGATGCTTTGGGAGGGTATTCTGGTATTGTCACCGACCTTTCTACCATTCAGTTCAGAATGCTGAACCGGAGCAAGGGGCCGGCCATGTGGAGTCCGCGGGCGCAAAACGACCGAATGCTATTTCATCTCAAGTGGAGAGAAATGCTAGAAAACACCAACGGGCTTGATTTTTACCAAGACACGGTGGTTGGTCTTCTGATAAAGGGCGATGTTTGCTATGGGGTTAAGACCGGTCTGGGTCACGAAATAAAGGCTAAGTCTGTGGTCTTGACCAATGGGACGTTTTTGAACGGCATCGTGCACATTGGAGAAAAGAATTTCGGGGGTGGTAGAATGGCCGAAAAAGCAGCAACGGGAATCACGGAACAGCTTGTAAATCAGGGGTTTGAAAGCGACAGGCTCAAAACAGGAACCCCCCCTCGCATTGACGGCAGAAGCCTCGATTATTCTAAAATGGAAGAGCAGCCTGGAGACGAAATCGTTTCGGGTTTCTCGTATACAGGCACGCCAAAACCCAAGGAGCAAAGAAGCTGCTGGATTGCCTATACCAACAATGTCGTACACGACACTCTAAAAACGGGCTTTGATCGCAGCCCCATGTTCGCGGGCAGAATAGACGGGGTGGGTCCCCGCTATTGCCCCAGCATTGAGGATAAGATCAACCGTTTTGCCGAGAGAGACCGACACCAACTATTTATTGAGCCCGAAGGATGGAATACGGTCGAGATCTATGTAAACGGTTTCTCTACCTCACTTCCTGAAGAAGTTCAATACGAGGCCCTTCGTAAAATAGATGGTTTTGAAAACGTTAAGATGTTCAGACCTGGATACGCCATTGAATACGATTTTTTTCCCCCAACACAACTAGATTATTCATTAGAGACCAAATTGATAAAGCACTTATTTTTTGCGGGGCAAATAAATGGCACCACCGGGTACGAAGAGGCGGCCTGTCAGGGGTTGATGGCCGGCACAAATGCACATCGCGCCGCCAAAAACTTACCACCTGTTATTTTAAAGAGAAGCGAGGCCTACATTGGTGTGCTTATCGACGACCTGATCAGCAAGGGCACCCAAGAACCTTATCGCATGTTTACATCGCGTGCAGAATTCAGAACCTTACTGCGACAAGATAATGCCGATCTGCGATTGACAGAACTAAGCCATGGCTGGGGTTTAGCATCGGCAGAAAGAAACGAGACCGTGCAAGCCAAGAAAAAAGAAATAGAAGAGATAAAAAAAATATTGGTCTCTCTCTCGCTAGAACCACAAGACGTTAATGGTTGGCTCGAGTCTTTACAAGCGGCGCCCATTACGGAAAAACAAAAAGCTCAAAAGATCTTATTGCGGCCCGACGTTTCTCTGCAAGACTTTGCCCGCTCGGTAGAAAAGGTGGGTGCAGCAATTAGCAACTACTCGACAGAAAGCGTTGAGCAGGCGGCCATACAAATAAAGTACGAAGTGTACATCGAAAAAGAAAGAGAGCTGGTGCAGCGCATGGCACAACTTGAAGAACTCGAGATACCGAATAGTTTCGACTATGCAAAACTATCATCGCTGGGCAACGAAGCACGCGAAAAACTCATCAAGATAAAACCGAGAACACTAGGACAAGCCAGTCGCATTTCTGGCATCAACCCCAGTGACGTACAGATACTGATGGTCTATATGGGACGTTAATCGTTGGGGACTATTTTTTTCTTCTCTGCTGCTCTCTACTGGTCAGCGTGTTGCCCTCGGGTCCGCTGATAATTCCGCGACACAGCTTACTGCCGCACTGACAAGCAAATGGTTCCATGCGTGGGTCCAAAAATGTGGCATAATCAAGCGTAAGCTCCTCGTGTGCAAAAACAGCACGCGTGGTACACACATTCAGGCCATCGAATATGGTATTTGCATCACAGCTGTGATTTTGTGGTGCCCAAGCGGCGGGGTCTTCGTCCCAAAGGGCAAAAACCTCTTCACTAAGAGGATAAGCATATCGACGAAACTGTAGTTGCTGCTCGGGGTTCCAATGATTATCGATATAGCGCTTTGTTACCAATCGTTGCGCGCGTTCTTCTCCCAAATAGATCACTTCTTGGGCCGAAAGATCTCTGGCGGCGTATATTCCGTATCCCGCAATAGAATCGCCTTTTACATAAAAGGGTTTTTGTTTTCGCCGGTGACGCGCAATACCCTCGTTGATGATCTGCTCTAAAAACCCGCGCTTTCCTGCAGGGTCGTAGTTAAGAATATAATCTGCCGAACCCTCGTATCCATCTTCATAAAAAACGGAGCAGGTCAAATTCATCTCCAAAAAATACACCTCGCCGTCTTTGTTTACCCTAAAATCCAACCGGCCGTATCCCATACCTCCACCGGTAATAAATATTTTTTCACTCGCTGCACGCAGCGCCTTCTCGAGAACGGGATCGTTACAGGGAATATTAGAGGCGGGATGAAGTGCCGAAGTCTTTAATGCGTAGGTCTTAAAGAAATCCCCTTCGGGAAAAATATACTCTACGGGCTTATAGGTAACGCAGGTGCCCGGAGTAACGCCGGCGGCCACCAGCACAGTAAACTCGCGACCCTCTATGTACTCCTCTACCAATAATTGGTCAAACTCGGCTAGCAGGGCTTTACATTTTTTTTCGAGCGCCGCTTTATCGCGGACCAGGGAATCTCTGCCAACCCCTAAACTATCTCCGGCATGTGCCGGCTTAATAAAAAGAGGAAAGCGAAGCGAAGAAGAAACGGACTCTATCGCCGAAACATCGGTTACAGCCCTGTATGCCGGAGTAAGCACCCCCTCGCAATACGAAACATATTTCATGACCTCTTTGGGCACATCGTAAATGCGTGACGGGGGTCCGGTAAAAGGCAGGTTGAGCGTTTCGAGCGCATAGATCACATCCACACCAGGCACTTCCCAGTCGGGATAGCCCTCGCAGAGGTTTATAAAAATGTCATATTTGTTTTTCGAAAGAGCGCGCAGTTGCTTGTGGGTGGTGAGTTTGTTTAAAAAAACATGGTCGACGGTCGCTTGGGGTAGTAGCGCAGAGAGGTTGCGGGGCGGATCGTAGTTTTTGTAATCCACTCCGGTAGTAGAATAGTCCGGCTGCAACACACACACTCTCACTAGACCGCTTTTGCTTTTTTGGTTTTTTGGGCTACTGGTACCTCGGCCCTTAAGATGGCGTCGAACAATATAGCCTCGATCACCTTGCTGTATTTGACCTTCGACGCTTTGATGATAGCTCCTATGGAAGTATAGTTCTCGTCTTCGCTAAGCCCGCATTGTGCGTTGGCCTCCAAAACAAAAAGTTCGCCCGTTTCTTCATCTTGTCTTATGTCGATTCTGGTATAACCTTTACCGCCCAGTGCCATATATGCATCAAGACTAAGTTGTTGAAGTTTTTTTCTTAGCGCAGCAGAAACGGGGCCGTACTCGTAGAAGTTTTCGTTTTGCGGCATGGGGCTCTCATCCTCATAGATCTCCCAAAGCCGATCGAACGAAAGAAATCGCTCATTGTCGGGAAGGGAGGGATGAAAAAGCCTTTCAACGGGTTCGTAAACGCGGCACTTGTCGGGGTCGTTCGATGAGCCGGTAATAAACGTAGTAAACTCGGGTCCCTTAATATATTTCTCGACAAAAAGACCATCGGCTAACAAATTCCAACCCCTGTATCCATCAGCCAACTCTTTAACGCGGTGCAGTAACTCTGCTTCGTTAGTAACGACGTTCTTTACGGAAACCCCCATGCTGCCGCCCGATACTGCGGGTTTTATGATCATTGGTGTGCCAACCGCGGCACACACCCCTTTTAAAGAAGCGGGCCGGCCACTGATCAGCTTCCAGGGAGCGGTAGAAACGCCGGCCTTGTCAAAGGCGCGCTTCATGGGAATCTTAGATGTGGTGATGGTATAGAAATGTTGATCGGACCCAGTATAAACCAATCCCTCTTGTTGCAAGGCGTCGATCACAGAAACGCCGGGCACGCCGTTTACTTCGTCTCCGTCACAAAGGTTAAGCACCAGCGGGGTTTGAGCGCCCTTGTGTTGTGCAATATGCGCTATGGTGTCGCGCATGTTTTTTAAAGTTACCGGTGTCCAGGTCCATCCGACACCAAGCTCATCAAAAACAACCTTGTATTCATTGATGCTGTGCGTAAAGTCGTAATAGTGCGTAAGGTTGGGGTCGTTTGTCTCCAGCTCGGGAGCCAAAACCCAAACGTGGTAAGAAGAAAGATTGGGAGACGGTGGTGTGCGCTTCATGCGATCAGGCCACTTTTTTACGCGCTTTGCGGGTAAGGCGCTGCACGATGTAATCGGTAAAACGATAGTGGGCTACTTGCTCGCGGTTTAGAAAAGAGGCCCCTCTTACTTCCCCAATACAAGAAGGGGTTCCGCAAAAGCATTGAAAGGGTTGTTGCATTTCCCATTCTGTTGACGGATAAAAAAAACCCAACTCTTCTCCGGCAGCAATGTTGTTCAGTGCAACCAACTTCATGGCGCTGGTATCAAAAAAGCAATTGGGCTCACAACTATGGTTGATGTATTGCAAATAAGACGGCTGCAACATGATGTGCTTGTTGGTTCCTACCTGCACTGTTAAATAGGTGGGCGTAGAAGAAATGCTGCCCGAGCCGAACGATGCGATCTCTTCTCCTTTTTTAAATGCGCGCTTGGTAAAGAAACAGAGTTGTTGGTTAGATTCGTTTAATCTGGTTTCTGCGAAACCGTGATCGGCTACCGTGCGATAGCGCGTAGAAGTAGAAGTTGAAGCTGTCATGGGTTAGTTATCTATAGGAAAGATAGACAGCGTTCGGCTTGGTTTGCTCGCAATTACAATAGTGTGAATAAGTCAACAATAACCCTAGCGGGGTTTTTTATAGACCGGCACGGTACTACAGGGTTCTCCATACATCAGCGTCTTAACGTGGGGTAACAGTCGTTTGCTGATGGCCATGTAGGCAAACTCGCCGATAGGGGTGTCGCCACACCCTTTTACAATAACACGCTGGTCGTTATAAGTAGATAGGTCGGCCGCCTCGATATTTCTTAAAAAGAGGTGTTTTAGAAGCTCTTGCTCCGTTCCCATGTACAATTCGGTACATACGGGCTGTAGATAGCTGGTCACCAGCATATAAGCCCAAACCGGAATAATGGCATCGGCACTACAGGTAACGGCAACGGCCTTTTCTTTGTAGATAGACCAGTTGGTTTTTTTAAGTGATTCGCGGAAATCTTTTTCCTTTACGATCATCCCCATAAAAAGATGATCCTTGATGTCGAAGACGGCAATAGGCTCTTTCGGATACCACTGTTCCAGGTCCAGTGAAATAAGACCGCTTTCTGCAACCTTGTTGACGATCCGGTCATCCATGGCACGAACTGTTAGTACCGGGCTTGCCGCTTATCCTTAATGGTGGAGGCAGCTCGCAGTATAGAAATGGGATTATTGGGGCTATACTGATTACCGTAAGCCTGAAGGGCTTGTTGATAACGACTTTGACGAATGCTGTTGATGTCTCCTGCTACAACCGGTGTGGTTCCCTGGTTCTCTACGCGAATCACAAAAACACCGCTAAGCCCTTCAATAGGACCAACCAGCGCCTTGCCTTTATTTGTGGGGTTAAAGGCGGCGCCTGTTACCCGAGGCTCATAGCCAAACGTTCCGGTCAGGGCGCCCGACATTCTGATGCTGTCGGCCACCTCAATGGTTTTTCCACCAAGAACAGAGGCGGCGGCTTCGAGTGAGGCGGGGTTTCCGATCTTTTTGGCGATCATCGCTGCCTTCTTTTTGTTTCTGAGTATCGGGTCTACCGAACCCCTAACCGAGTTTACAGAGGCGGTTCCTTCTTTTATTACATCATAGACGGTGGCTACAATATAGTTGTTGTCGATTCGCTCAGGTTTTAACACGTCGCCTTTATCTGCTTCGTAAATAGCACGAACGAACGAACGGGAGGCTCCAACACCTCTCACCTCAAAAGCTACGGGTGTAATATCTGAGGCGGTTCCTTTTGTTATTCCCTCGGCTTTTAGTTTTTGTTCGTAGTTCTTTTCAAAAGCGGCCAGGTCTTTGCTGTCGCCCGCAAAAGCGTTGGCTTTATTAAGCGCGGCATTGTCTGTCTCTTGGCTTACAACGATCTCTCTGGGTAGGTACGCGACTTTATAAGCGGGGCCCGAACCCTTCTGAGATAAAACTTCTATGTAGTGAAAACCGAAATCGGTCTTAACAATACCCTTAGAGCCGGTAGAGCGCAGAAAGATAAAGTCATTGAAAGGGCCCACCATCTGTCCAGAAGGAACGTTCTCGTATTTTCCTCCGGTGGCCTTGCTTCCGGGGTCGTCAGAGAACCTCGCTACCAACGAATCGAAAATGGCTCCGGCCGCCACCGCTTTTTGAAGACTGTCGCAAAGGTTATAGGCGGTTGCCGAGTCTCTGTTTTGGGTGCTGATCAAGATATGTCGGATGGTTACCGTGTCGGGCATGTTGACCTTTCCCACCATGCGGGCTAATGCATATGTTCCGGCATCTTGGTAGGGACCAAACACCTCTCCGGCCGATAATTTAAAAATGGAGTCCTTATATGGTTGCTGAATTGATTTTGCGCTTACGTACCCATTATAATATTGTGCGCCTTCTCCTGCTAAGAATTGTTCGAGATTGTCGGCCGTTTTGAATCGCTCTTTAAGGTTGGCAACCTCATTTCGTGTAGTAGCACTATCGGAAGAAGAGGGTGCGGCGCTAAAGGAAACAAAATATATGCTACGGCTCTCTTGTTGCTTAAACTGGTTCTTGTATTTGTTTATATAGCTTTCAATTTCTGCATCCGTAACGGTTACGGCAGAATCGGGAATATTGGTATACAGCTCTCTAACCAGCGAGATACGCGCCAGCTGGCTGTTCTCTGCGTTTTGTTTTTCAACGATCCAGCGGGGATAGTTGGTGCTATTAGTAAATAAGGAGTTATACTTTTCGGATAAGCGCATGTTGGCAAGCGCGTTGATATAGTTCCCTATGCTGGTCTTTTGCTCGGGTGTTCCCGATTTTAACAACTGGTCTATATTTTGCTTGGCCAGCGTTCCATTATAAACACCTGTTTTACTATCCCTAAATTGGTTTTGAAGGTCCTGTGGTGCGTTTACACCATATAATATATCGCCTAATTCTTTCTTTCCTACTTCGAACCCCAGCAGGTCTAACTCTTCGCGCAGTAATGTCTCACTCACTTTTTGTGCCCATGCCTGCTCGAGCGCTTGTTGGGTCATGGCAGCATTTTGCGGATACCCCTGCGCCTTCATGTTTTCTTCGGCCTGAATTACCATTGCATTAAACTCGTCGAAGGCAATTGTGTTTCCGTTTACCGAACCCACCGAGGTCTCCGTTTGCCCACCCATCCGGCTTTTGCCGGCGAAATAGTCGGTCAAAATAAATCCCAATAAGGCCAAGGCCACTAATACGACCGTTAGCTTAGCATACTTATCTCTGATATCCTGAATAATAGACATATACTATATTAATTAAAGGATGGCAAAAATAGGGGAAAAACTGTGGAAAAACGAGGCTTTAAAGGGTGTGATAAGGCATCTTTGAGGCCTTGTTTTTAATAGGGAAGGGTTGATTTTTTTTAAACAAATACTGTTGATATGTGCAAGTTTTTTGTGGAAAACCCAATGTGAAACGTGGGGGTGAAACTGGAAAGATGGATGGTTATTTACTGGTTCTAAAAAATGGCGTAACCCGGTGTTGAAAGACTGGCAGAAATCCACAACCCATAAACAGCACTTTGTTTAATAAATAACTAACATTAATAAAGAACTTATCAACTATATTTTGTTAATAATCTTTTATCTACTTAATAATCATCCTTTTATAAATACCGATCTTTTTTTATTTCTGTGTATATTTATTGGTTTATTTTTTTTAAAGAGGGGGTTATCAACAAATTCACACCCGTAATAATAATAGGTTTTTATAAAAAAAATATATACTAATACTATTACAAAGTGTATAACGTAGCTGTTGTTTTGTTTTTGAAAAATACAAATCAAAAGATGAATATTGCGGCATGGAAAGAATTTTAAGCGAAGGCTGGCTCGATATACCTGTTTCTCCCACATTGGATCTTTTCGAGGAGATAAGCAAACTTAAAAAAGAGAAAAATGCCATCATTTTAGCTCATTATTACCAAGACTCGGACATACAAGATATTGCCGATTACATCGGGGATAGTTTAGGTTTAGCAAGACAGGCCGAAGAAACAAAGGCCGATATGATCGTTTTTGCCGGAGTTCATTTTATGGCAGAGACAGCCAAGATACTTAACCCCGAAAAAAAAGTTGTCGTTCCAGACGTATTGGCCGGATGCTCCCTTAGTGATAGTTGTCCCCCACAAGTATTTAAAAAGTTCAAAGAAAGAAATCCGGAGCACAAAGTTGTAAGTTATATCAACTGTAGTGCTGGTATAAAAGCACTAAGTGATGTTATTTGTACTAGTTCAAATGCTGTTTCTGTTGTCAATAGTTTCCCTAAAGAACAACCCCTGATCTTTGCACCCGATAAAAATTTAGGACGTTACGTTAATAAAAAAACAGGAAGGGATATGTTACTCTGGGATGGTGCCTGTATGGTGCACGAAATATTCAGCCTCGAAAAGATCACGAAATTAAAACAACGTTATCCTGCGGCAAAACTAATTACTCATCCAGAGTGCGAAGAACCAATATTACAATTAGCCGATATGATCGGTTCTACAACGGCGCTCTTGAAATTTAGTCAACAAGACCCAACTCAAGAATTTATCGTAGCCACAGAGGCGGGTATTTTACACCAAATGATTAAAAACTCACCGCAAAAGAAATTTATTCCCGCCCCACCCAATAATAATTGCGCTTGCAACGAGTGTCCCCACATGAAGAGAAATACCCTTGAGAAGATCTATACCTGTATCAAGTATGAGCTTCCCGCTATTGAAATGGATGAAGACCTTAGATTAGCCGCAAAAAGACCGATCGACAAAATGCTTGAAATTAGCAGGGCCGCCGGTATATAACCGCGTAAAAAAATTCTGTAGAAAATCTGGCCCCTATTGACAACCGTCAGTGTCTTTACCATTCACACCACACTATATTTGTTCTATGATGCTTCTTTGATAGGTCGGTCAGCAAAAAATCAGATATATCGGTTTAAACGACCGTAAACTGATTGGCCGGTTGGCAGCAAAAAAAGGCTGCGCCTGACCAGGACGATCTTCGATGCAGACAGATTGTTGCAGAATAACCGCTGTAAAAAGCGATACACTGCAATGGTTGCAGGCAGGGCTGAGTTTTACGATTCGGCCCTGCTTTTTTTATTTTGTTTCCACTTGATAAGCTCCAATACGAACACAAACAGGGAGCATAACGACACCGCCAATAAAGTGATCGATCGGCCCGGGAGTGATACGCTGAAAAGATCTTGTAAAAAAGAAAGCGAGAAGATACCCACCAACAAAAGAAACGCAACCGACAAAAACAAGACAGCGGTTTTGTTCTTTAAAATCGCCAAAAAAAAACGTTGAGAAAAAGAAAGAAGCGAAGAGATCAACAAGAGGTTTCCAACCACCAGTGTTGCAAACACGCCACCCCTGGCGGCTTGCTCGTTAAACCCCATCCGTAAAGAAACCCAATACACAACCAACACCGTGCACAACAACAAGAACCCGTTAATAAAACTCTTTCTAAAAAAGCGGTTCGAAAAAAAGTGCTCATCACCACGCCGCGGTCTGCGCCGCATAACCCCCGGCTCGGGAGGCTGCGACTCAAAGGCAACTGAACACACCGGATCAATTATCAATTCCAAAAAAACGATCTGAACGGGTAACATAATAATAGGAAGCGTTGGCCAAAAAGCAGGAACCAACACAAGGCCCACGATCGGCACATGAATAGACAAAATATAGAGCATTGCCTTTTGAAGATTATCATAGATTCTTCTTCCCAGTGCGATCGCTTGCACCACCGAGAAAAAATTATCATCCAACAGCACCAGGTCGGCCGCCTCTCGTGCAACATCCGTTCCACGATTTCCCATCGCTACCCCAATATCGGCCGCCTTAAGGGCAGGAGCATCGTTAACCCCATCTCCCATCATGGCCACCACTTCTCCGTTTTTATGAAAAGCGCGCACCAGCCGAAGTTTTTGTTCCGGTAAAATACGCGCAAAGACGCGCCCTGTCTTTACAACCACCGAAAGTGCTTTATCGTCGAGCAAAGAGATCTCACTACCGGAAACGACCCGGCCGCCCCCCAGCCCGATCTGTTGGGCAACCTGCAAAGCTGTTGCAGGAAGATCTCCGGTAATCATCACCACCTTTATTCCCGCATCAGCACACCGTGTTATAGCCTCTTTTATTTCGGGGCGCACGGGATCTTCAAACCCAAGTAATCCAACGAACGAAAAAGAAAAAGCCGACGGGTGTTCCGGAAAAACGCCTCGCTGTTGAGAGGCTTGTGCGACCCCCAACACACGAAGTCCACGCGCCGCCATAGCACGCACCGCAATAAGATGTTTTTCCTCTTCTTCTTTATTAAAACCGCATAACTGAAAAATGGTTTCCGGAGCACCCTTGGTGGCCACCACTAATTCTGCCGCAGCACCGGGGTCCCAGACGCGCGTCACTGCCAACAAATTGTCTTGAAGCGGATATTCTCGCAAAAAAGAAAGCACCGGCGCGCCCTCGAATTGATTACTGCACAGATCGAAAATAGCCCGGTCCATTGGGTCGACAGACCGAGCCTCCGAGGCCTGTTCGGAAACCCGCAATAAACGATCAAAAGATTTCGGTCTTTCTGAAAAAAAAGATCGCTCCAACCACTCGGCACCATTATAAAGCAAGCCCACCTCCATTTTGTTTTGAGTAATGGTGCCGGTTTTATCGGCACACAATACTGTGGCCGCCCCAAGGGTCTCAATAGCAGAAGGATTTCTGGTCAGTACATTGTTTTGAGCAATACGCCAGGCGCCGATCGCAAAAAAAACCGTCATCACTACCGGAAACTCCTCCGGAAGTATGGCCATCGAGGCCGACAACCCACTTAAGAGAGCTGACCAAAAATTACCCCGGGTTATATAGAAAGCTATTACCACTACCAAGCTTATAAGAAGCCCAATAGAGAGCAACTTTCTCGTTAGGCGGGCCGAAGCTTTTTGAAGACCTGTTTTTGTGGGGGCCAACCCTTGTACACCCCCCCCAATTTTTCCTAAAAAAGAACGCTTACCCGTTGCTGATACCAAGGCAACCCCCTTGCCCGACACAACAAGGGAGCCCGAGAACAAAAATTTGTCTCCCTCTAGCAACTTGTGCACAGCCAATGACTCGCCCGACAATAGCGATTCATCTACATAAAGTCCCGACGACTCCAAGAGGGTGGCATCGGCCGCCACCCGGTCGCCTGCAGCAAGCAAAAGCCAATCACCGGGCACCACCTCCTTGCCGGCGATTCGCCGCGCCAGGTTGTCCCGAAGTACAAGCGCCCTGGGAGACGATAGTTTTTTTAGTTCTGCCAAGGCTTTTGAGGAGCGTTGTTTTTGAAAGAACGTAATGGCGATTATCAATATCATGGCCAGCGACAAGACCAACCCCTCTTTATAGTTTCCCAGTAGTATATAGAGGGCGGCCGCCCCCATCAACAAAAAGAACATAGGCTCGCCAAACACCAACCTAACGAACCCCAATATCCCCCGTTTCTTTTCTTCTTCGAGTTCGTTGTAGCCCAAGGAATCTAAAATTCGCCGCGCCTCCTCGTTAGATAATCCTCCCATAGGGGAAAAGTAGGTAAGCCTAAAAAAATAACTTACATTGTATCGTCATTGCCCCGCTAATTCTGATAACCATGAAGAAGACCTTGGTTTTTGTTCTACTCACCCTCTTTTTACAACAAGCCGATGCACAAGGAGGCGGCTTTACACCTACCAACCTGGGCGCGCCCGCCATGAAATACCAGGGATTAAGGGATACCGACCTGGTGCCCGACGCTGCGCTTAGAGAAAAGGGACTTAAGGAGTGGCGACTCAAACGCGACACCACGCTCGCAACAGCAAAAAAACTGCTAGACGAAAAAAACTATACCGCGGTAAACCAACTCTTGTTTCCATATGACTATCTCGAACCCGAAGACGCCCTCTTTTATGAGTACCTCGGAAAAAGCTACTTCTATGCGGGCCTGCACCAACCCGCCCTTGATTGTTTTGTGATCTCGAACGATCAAAAAAAACAAACGGACCTACTATTTTTTATAGGCCAGTGTCACGAGAAAATGGGAAACGAAAAAGAGGCCACCAGGTTTTACAAGAAGGGCGCCAAAGAGGGAAACGCCGATTGCAAGAACAAGCTAAACGAATAACGTATGAAAAACTCCTTTCTTCTTTTAGCCGCCCTGTTTTGCTCGGCGGTCGCAATTTCACAATCAAAAAAAACACCCCCATCCCCTCCACTCGAACGAATGAACAGCGCACTGCTCGACGCGGTGCAGTATCGCCTTATAGGTCCTTTTAGAGGGGGGCGAAGTGCTGCGGTTACGGCCAGCTATAAAACGCGCAACACCTTTTATTTCGGGGCAACCGGAGGCGGAGTCTGGAAAACGACCGACGCGGGGGCTACCTGGAAAAACACCAGCGATAAATACTTTGGCAGCTCGATCGGTGCGGTAGAGGTTGCGCCATCGAATGAAAACATTGTTTATGTAGGAGAGGGAGAGAATACCATGCGCGGAAACGTATCCGAAGGGTTGGGGGGTATGTGGAAGAGCACCGATGCGGGAAAAACCTGGAAGAACATTGGACTGAATGACGGAAGACATATCACCAACATCATCATTCATCCTACCGACCCACAAATAGTTTGGGTGGGTGTAATGGGACACTTGTTTGGTCCTAATACCGAGCGAGGGGTATTCAAGACCACCGACGGAGGGCAAACCTGGAAAAAAACACTCTATATAAATGAACAAACCGGTTGCAGCGACTTGGTGATGGAGCCCGGTAACCCATCTGTTTTTTATGCGGGAACCTGGCGGGTCATACGAACTCCGCATAGTTTGGAAAGCGGGGGTGAGGGCAGTGGTCTGTGGAAGAGCACGGACGGCGGAGAGACCTGGACCAATATTGCAACAGCAAAAGGATTGCCCAAGGGGGTGTGGGGTATTGTAGGTGTTGCGGTAGCTCCCTCTAACACCGACAAGGTGTATGCGATTATTGAGAACGAAAAAGGAGGTCTTTTCGTGAGCGCCGATGCGGGGCAAAGCTGGTCTCTTCAAAGTAGTGACAACAACATTCGCCAACGGGCCTGGTATTATACAAAAGTGTTTGTCGATCCCAAGAACGAAAACATTGTTTATTGCCCCAATGTCAACTTTATGAAAAGCCGCGATGGAGGAAAGACCTTTCAGTCTGTGCGAACTCCACACGGCGACCACCACGACCTATGGATCGACCCCGAAGACGGCAAAAGAATGATCGTGGCAGACGATGGGGGAGCCCAGGTAAGCTTTGATGAGGGAAATACCTGGAGCACATACATGAACCAACCCACGGCACAACTCTATCGCGTAAGCACCGACAATGCATTTCCTTATCGAGTGCTGGTAGCGCAACAAGATAATTCCACCCTTCGTATTCGCTCCTCTACGTACGGGTCTTACATTACCGAACAAGATTGGGAGGCTACCGCCGGATCGGAGAGTGGCTATGTGGTGGCCGACCCCGCCAACCCTAATATTGTTTACGGAGGAAATTATGGCGGCTACCTTTCTCGTTACGATCATACCACAGGAGAAAACCGCGCTATCACCGTGTGGCCCGATAATCCAATGGGGGCCGGAGCAGACGTACAGAGATTTCGTTTTCAATGGAACTTCCCCATTTTTTTCTCTCCCCATAACCCCAAAAAATTATATTGTGCGGGTAACGCGCTCTTTGTTACCGAAAACGAAGGCGCCAGCTGGACACAACTCTCGCCCGATCTTACCACGAACGACAAGGCCAAACAAATCTCGAGTGGCGGCCCCATTACTAAAGACAACACTTCGGTAGAATATTATTGTACCATCTTTACGGCCACCGAAAGCCCGTTAGAGAAAGATCATATTTGGACCGGAAGCGATGACGGGCTTGTATATCTAAGCCGCGATGGCGGAAAGAATTGGAACAACGTAACACCCGCCAACGCCCCCGCACTAATGATGTGGAATGCCATCGAGATGGACCCCTTTAAAAAAGGAGCCGCCTATATTACCGGAACACGGTATAAGCTCGATGATTATACACCCTACATCTATAAGACCGAAGACTATGGCAAGACCTGGAAACTAATTACGACCGGCATCGACAAAATGCATTTTACCCGTGTCGCGCGCGCCGATCAGAAAAGACAGGGGCTATTGTATGCGGGTACCGAATTCGGAATGTATATCAGCTACGACGATGGCGCTACCTGGCAACGGTTTCAGCAGAATCTTCCCATTACCCCCATTACCGATATCACCATAAAGAATAACGATCTGGTGGTAGCCACACAGGGACGCTCTGTTTGGATCGTCGACGATCTCTCTATGGTGCAGCAGTATGACACCAAGATTGCCGGTAAAAAACTGCACGCTTATCAACCCACCCCTACGTATCGTGTAGCGCCCGTTCAAAGTCGATGGGGTGGAGCCGTTTCGATGCCGGCTACCGCAGCCGCCAATCCACCCAAGGGGGCGGTGATAAATTTTTTCAGCAACAGTGTTACCGATTCTACCAAAGCGTCCATTGCTATTTATGATGCAGCCGGTAAAGAAATTACCCGCGTTACGCCCGAATCAAAAACCACCCCACTTAAACTAAAGCAAGGGCACAACCGATTTGTCTGGGACTTGCAGTATCCGGGCGCAGAAAAAATAGATGATTTGATCTTGTGGAACGGAGTGCCCGGCACTATCACGGCCCCTCCCGGAAACTATGTTGCCGTTGTTGCTATCGATAACGATTCTGTTCGCGTTCCCATACAACTGGTGGCAGACCCTAACTATACTTGTACGCAGGCAGACTACGATGCTCAATTCGCCTTCTTGCAGCAAGTGCAGGGAACATTTAATGAGACCATGAAGGCCATCAAACAAATCCGCCAGGCACGCACGCAGTTTAAGGAGTTTGTACAGCGGCAGGGAAAGGACTGCCCTAAAGAACTCAGCAAACTATCCGACAGTTTGGTAAAGGCCATTACTTTAATTGAGGAGCAATTACACCAGACCAAAGCAAAAAGCGGACAAGACGTACTCAATTATCCCATTCGCCTCGATGATAAATTAGGTGGTGTCTTCGATATGGCCAGTAGCGGCAACATGGCTCCGCCAAAACAAGCGCGTGACGTTTATGCCGTACTTGCCGAGCAAGCAGAGACGGCCACTCGCCAGCTAAAGCAATTACTCGACGAAGGCACCAAGGCGTTTAACGCGATGGTAAAAGAAAAGGGATTACCGGTTATCGTCTTGCAATAGAGCGCACGTATTTACCATACACAAAAAGAGATACGCCGTAAAGCGTAGCAGGCATCTTACTATTGCACCAACAAATAGTACAAAGGAAAACCGATCGTTATATTGAGTGGAAAGGTTACACCTAACGCCATGGGTATATAAAGGCCCGGATCGGAGTCGGGTGCAGCAAGACGCATGGCGGCCGGTACGGCAATATACGAGGCACTGGCCGCGAGAATGGCGAAGATGAACCGTGTTCCTGTAACATCACTAATATAATGGCTTAACAACGCCACCATACAGCCGTTGAAAAGTGGCATTAAAATGGCGAAAAAGAAAACGAACAAGCCGTGTTTTCTGAAACTCGAAAATCGCTTGACGGTGATCATTCCCATTTCGAGCAAGAAGATGGCTAAAAATCCTTTGAATATATCGGTGGTAAAAGGTTTGATCCCTTCGGCCTGCTTCGAATCGGCCACGATCCCAATAATAAGACTACCTACGATCATCAGCACACTGCCATTCGATATGGCATGTTTTAATATAGCCCCCACGTTTACCGACCGCTCGCGCGAACGGTCGTATTTGTTGATAAGCACGAACCCCATTATGATGGCCGGGAATTCCATCAAGGCCATCACGGCGACCATGTGTCCTCCAAAAGGTTGCCCCTGTATCTCTAAGAAGCTTACCGCCGAGACAAAAGTAACGGCACTTACCGAACCATACGAAGCGGCGATCGCCCCCGCGTTGCTAATGCCGACCCTATTTTTTAAAATATAAAAAGAGTAAATGGGAATCAGCATGGCAATCAAGGTTCCAAACAGAATAGAATACCAGATCTCTGCCCCTGCCTCGCTGTGCTCTAATTCTTGGCCGCCCTTGAATCCGATCGAAAAAAGAAGATAAAGAGAGATAAACCGAATGGAGGTAGCAGGTATTTCCAAATCACTCTTTAGCAGTACGGCCGCAATG
>JBILFN010000132.1:0-4088 GCA_044351575.1 Chitinophagaceae bacterium | reverse complement strand
CACTTGCAACGAAGCGGGGTCGGTAAGCAGATCGCGGCAAAGGCCTACGTACGAGTTGAGCTCATCGACCGTACCGTAGGCTTCGATGCGAAAATGTGATTTAGGTACTTTGGTGCCACCGATCAGCGAGGTGGTGCCATCATCTCCGGTCTTCGTATAGATCTTAAGGGCCATGCCAAAAAATTAATTGCAGAATAGGATCGCAAATTTACCTAACAATGCCTGGCCGCGAAGGTTCGGGCCTACCCAAAAATTTCTTGTTTAACCTTTGGCGAATCTGGGGTTGAGTTGATCGGTCTCAATGACCCCGTCGCGCAGCCGCACAATGCGGCGGGAGTGATTGGCAATATCCTCTTCGTGGGTTACGATCACAATGGTATTGCCATTTTTGTAAATGGTCTCAAAAATATCCATGATCTCTTGCGAGGTCTTTGAATCGAGGTTACCGGTAGGTTCATCGGCCAAAATAATGGCAGGATCGTTGACCAGTGCGCGGGCAATCGCTACCCGCTGGCACTGTCCACCCGAAAGTTCGTTGGGGCGGTGGTGACTGCGATCGGTAAGCTGCACCATATCGAGCATGCGCATGGCTTTTTCGATGCGATCTTTCTTGCTCATTCCTGCATAGACCAAGGGCAAGGCCACATTTTCGGCGGCCGTTAGCCTGGGTAGCAAATTGAATTGTTGAAAGACGAACCCGATCTCTTTGTTTCGAACCTCGGCCAGCGAGTCATCGGCCATTTGACTTACATCGTTACTGTTCAATACATAGCGTCCCTCGGTGGGCGTGTCGAGACAGCCGATGATATTCATGAGGGTGCTTTTTCCGGAGCCGGATGGCCCCATTAGCGCTACGTACTCGTTCTTGAAGATATCGAGCGAAAGGCCTTTGAGCACCGGCAACTCCTGTTTGCCCATGAAATAACTTTTCTTGATATCCTCCAGGTGAATGATGCCTTCTGCCATAGCGTGTTTTTGACTCAGAGTGCAAAGATAACCCATCCCTTTTAGCTATCTTCGCCCCAATGGACAAGAAGAAGCAAATTGTGATGAGCGGTATCCGTCCCACCGGGTTTTTGCACCTGGGTAATTACTTTGGGGCGGTGCGCAATTATGTGCGCCTGCAACAGGAGTACAGCTGCTTTTTTATGGTGGCCGACCTGCATTCGCTGACCACCCATCCCGATACGGCCTTACTAAAAGAACAGGTATTTCGCGTGTTGGCAGAGAATTTGGCTTGCGGTCTCGATCCGGAGCAGGCGGTGCTCTATTGCCAGAGCCATGTACCCGAAACAGCCGAGCTCTATTTATTGCTCAATATGCTGGCCTATGTGGGCGAGCTAGAAAAAACGGTCACGTTCAAAGACAAGGTTCGCCAGCACCCCGATAATGTCAATGCAGGACTGCTTACCTATCCGGTATTGCAAACGGCCGACATTATCTTACATCGTGCCGCGTTGGTGCCGGTCGGTAAAGACCAGGAACAACATCTCGAGATGGCCCGCAATTTCGTGAAGCGTTTCAATCATCGCTACGGAGACGTATTTCCAGAGCCGCAGGCTTTTAATTTTGGCGAAGAGTTGATAAAAGTGCCCTCACTCGATGGAACCGGTAAAATGAGCAAGAGTGAGAATCAGTATGCCACCCTGTATCTGGCCGACAGCGACGAGCTGATCCAAAAAAAGATCATGCGGGCCAAGACCGATAGTGGACCAACGGGTCCTGGTACGCCCAAACCTGATTACATCGTCAACTTATTTCAGTTGATGAAATTGGTCAGCGCCCCCGAGACCGTAGCCCAATTCGAGGCCGCTTACGACAATTGCAGTATTCGGTACGGCGATATGAAATCGCAACTGGCGGCCGATATGATCCGCTTTGTTGCCCCTATTCGCGAAAAGGCCCATACCATACAGCAAGACAGCGACTACTTGCAGAAAGTAATGCGCTCCGGAGCGCAAAAGGCCCGCGAGAGTGCCTCGCAGACCCTGCGGTTGGTCAAAGAGGCCATGGGGCTTACGTATTATTGAATTTCCCTAATTTTAACTCCCTTCAAAAATTAAAGCCAATTTGTTGGCATCCCCGCATGGCAAAAGCAAGAAAACCCAAGCATATAGCAGTGGCCGGTAATATCGGAGCCGGTAAGACCACGCTCACCGAGTTGCTCAGCAAGCATTACAAGTGGATCCCGCACTTCGAGGACGTGGATCACAATCCATACCTGATGGATTTTTATGAGGATATGCCCCGGTGGAGTTTTAATCTGCAGATCTATTTTTTAAATAGCCGCCTTCGCCAGCTGGTCGAGATACAGCAAGGCACCGAAACGGTGATTCAGGATCGCACCATTTACGAAGATGCCAACATCTTTGCCCCCAACCTGCACGAGATGGGTTTGATGAGCAAGCGTGACTTCGATAATTATTTTCATTTTTTTCAGACCCTCAAATCGCTGGTACAACCTCCGGACCTTCTTATTTATCTACAGGCATCCGTACCTACCCTGGTAGGGCAGATACAGAAGCGGGGGCGCGACTACGAAGAGAACATTCGCCTCGATTATCTTAAGAAGCTCAACGAATATTACAACAAATGGATCGGTGAGTACAAAGAGGGTAAGTTGTTGGTGGTTGATGTGGACAAGAACAAATTTGCCGAAAGGGACGAAGACCTGGGGGATATTATCACGAAGGTCGATGCCGCTTTGTACGGACTATTCTAACTATAGGTTGCCATGAAATACCATCGTCTCAACGCGGAGTTATTCGTCAAGAACCGCGCTCGTTTTGTAGCGCAGTTGCCCGCCCGCTGTATTGCCATCTTTGTCAGCAACGATACATTTCCCTCCAATGGAGATGCGTTGCATCCCTTTAAGCAAAATAGTGATCTGTACTGGCTCTCGGGTGTAGAGCAAGAAGAGAGTATGGTTATTCTTTTTCCCGATCATCCCGATGTTCGATATCGGGAGGTGTTGGTACTGGAACGACCCAATGAACTCAAGGAGAAATGGGATGGAAAGCGTTTGCGTATGGCCGAGGCACAAGCCATCAGTGGTATCACTACCATAGTATGGCTCGATCAGCTCGAGGCTTTGTTGCCCGTGTGGGTTCATCTGGCCGATACCATCTGTCTGGACAGCAACGAAAACGACAGAAAATCGAGTTGGTTGCGTACCCGCGAGTATCGATTTATAGACGAGATGCAACAGCGCTATCCGCTGCATCAGTATTGCCGCGCCGCCAAGATCATGAACCAGCTTCGGGCTATCAAATCGGCCGAAGAGGTAGCGGTTATTCAGCAGGCCATTGATATTACCGAGCAAACATTTCGCCGGCTGCTCTCTTTTATAAGGCCCGGTGTAATGGAGTACGAGGTCGAAGCAGAGATCTTTCACTCCTTTTTAAGTCAGCGTGCCACCGGTCCGGCGTACGGAAGCATTATCGCCAGTGGCGACCGCGCTCGAACCCTTCACTATGTCTCCAACAACCAGCCTTGTTTGGCCGGCGAGTTATTACTGATGGATTTTGGCGCCGAATACGGGGGCTATTGCGCCGATCTTACGCGTACGGTTCCTGTAAGCGGAAAATTTACCAAGCGACAGCGCAATGTTTACAATGCCTGTCTTCATTTGCATAATTATGCCAAGGGGCTGTTACGTCCGGGCATCACCATTTTAGATTACACCGAAAAGATTGGCGAAGAGGCCACGCAACAATTCCTCAAACTGGGATTACTGCGCAAGTCGGATGTCAAGAACGAAGATCCGCAGAACCGGGCCTACCGAAAGTATCTCTATCATGGTATTTCACATCACCTCGGAATTGACGTACACGACCTGGGCACCAAGACCGAGCCCATTCGGGCTGGAATGGTCTTTACCATCGAGCCCGGTATCTACATCGAAGAAGAGAAGATGGGTATTCGTATCGAGAACAATGTTTGGATCACCCGTAACGGAAACAAGGATCTGATGAAAAATATTCCCATCACTGCCGACGAGATAGAGGCGTTGATGAAAAAATAACGCATGATCAAGCAGCTCCCTAATTTTTTTACCTTACTGAATTTATTTTTTGGTTGTCTGGCCA
>JBILFN010000131.1:0-4090 GCA_044351575.1 Chitinophagaceae bacterium | reverse complement strand
TCTATCAATTTATACAGAAGCACCATCCCCAAGAATACCAAAGCAAAACCCAGGTGAACGGTGAGTCTTTTTCGACGCTTGGTCTTTTCAGAGCCCGACAGTTTGTTAAAGTCAAGAATGTCTATGCAAAAACTCGAGGTGAGCGAGGTGATGGCCCCATCCACGCTCGGAAACAGCGCCGAGATAAGGGCAATGATAAAGATAACTCCGATCGTTCCCGAGAAAGCATCACTGAGCGCAATGGCCGGAAAGAGGTCATCGCCCTTGGCCGCCAGCCCGGTGTTGGCAGCGTAGAGATGCAAGACGGCCCCCAGTACCAAAAAGAGCGCATTGACAAAAACCAAAATGGTACTCATGGTCATGATGTTCTTTTGAGAATCGTTCAGCGTACGCACACTGATATTTTTTTGCATCATCTCCTGATCGAGTCCGGTCATGGTGATCGCTATGAACATACCGCCCAACAATTGCTTCCAAAAATTAAGCGGGCTCTTGATGTCGGTATTCAACACTTGCGTATAGCCCTTCGCCGTAATTAGCTCCCAGGCACCCGACCAACCCACTCCCAGCGACTTGACCAATACGATCAAACAGACCACCAAACCGATGAGCATACCTGAGGTTTGCAAGGTGTCGGTAAAAATGATGGTCTTAACACCCCCCTCGGCGGTATACAATAAGATCAATACCAAGATAACGAGCGAGGTGGCCAGAAAAGGAATGCCAAGTCTGTCCAGAATAAATAACTGCAGAATATTGATGACCAGATAAAGACGGGCCGTAGCCCCTACCGTTCTGGACAGAATAAAAAAGAACGCGCCCGCTCGGTGCGCATTGACGCCAAAGCGATCGTCGAGATAAGTGTAGATACTGGTCAGATTCATACGGTAATACAAGGGCAACAAAACAAAGGAGATCACCAGGTATCCCAGTACATAACCAAGCACTAATTGAAAATAGTAGAAGTTAATGCTCCCTACATTGCCCGGCACACTTACAAAGGTTACGCCCGACAGCGTGGTACCTACCATGCCAAATGCCACCAGCATCCAATTGCTGTTTCTATTACCGATAAAAAAAGAATCATTGTCGGCATTGCGCGAGGTATACCAAGCCACCCCCAGTAACAATAAGAAATAACCGATCACGAACGTAAATAAAACAAGTGGCGACATAAGCTGCAGTAGTTAGGTACAAACGAATTTTGAAGTTAAACAAAAATAAGCTCCCTTTGTGACATGCACGCTGCCAACAAGTTTGATTCACTTGCGGTTTTTTGCGGCTCAAAGACCGGATCAAATCCTGTTTTTGTGAACGATGCCCTAGCGCTGGGCCATTGGCTGGCTTCGCATCGGATCAGGTTGGTCTATGGCGGAGGGAGTGCGGGCCTCATGGGCATTATTGCCGATGCCGTGTTAGAAAAAGGGGGCCATGTAACTGGCATCATCCCCTCGTTGCTACTGGAGTGGGAAGTGCAACACCGATCGCTCTCGGAGTTGATCGTCGTAGAAGATATGCACCAGCGAAAAAAAGAATTGTATAGCCTGTGCGATGCAGCCTTGGTCTTGCCTGGCGGGTTCGGCACACTCGATGAACTCTTCGAGATCATTACGTGGAATCAATTGACCATACACGATAAACCCATCTTTATTCTCAACAGCGATGGATTCTATGATGCGCTCCTGCAACATATCGAGCTAATGAAAAAAGAGGGATTTCTCTATCAAGAGGCCATCGATAAGATACAGGTTATTAAAAATGTAGAGGAGCTGGACTATTATCGAAAGAACCGGCCACGGCCGCTATTCTCCTGAAACAACGGAATCTGCACGCCCCCTCTGAACAAGGGCACGGAACGACCAAAGGCATCGGTATACGGCGAATACAAGTTACCGGATACATCGAATAGAATCGAGAGATAATAAAAAGGCGTTCCGCCTTTTCCAAATCGGCCCGTCGTGTAGCCACCTCCTACCAAGACACTACCCGCATCGATGGTACGGACCTCGGGAGGCCCCAGCACGGGAATGCTCCGTTGCCGGATAAAATTATGCTCCAGTTGTCCTTGTATAAAAATACTGCGCATGGGATAGATCCGAATCAATCCTCCACCCCCGTAGGTAGACTGGCGCAACTTATTATTGAAAATACCATTGTAATCACGGATCGAGTTGTAGGTATAATTGGCTACCAGGGCCGCATCGACATAATCGGTGATACTGTATCCAAAGACGGGATTGGCCCCGATCAGAAAGGTGTTATTGAAGATGTTGAAAGAGACCGATCCTCCGGTAAAAAGATTTTTTTTCCAAGCGCCGGGCTCTTTATCGTCCTGCGCCTGTAGCGGCGCTGCCGCCGACGCAATCAGGGCAGCTATTACCACAATCGATAAGCCCAACCGCCGGGCCAATACCAAAATAGATCGCAGCGAACTCGCTTTCATCATATAATTCGTTTAGAAGATCTTGTCGGCATTTAAGATTCCGTTGGGATCGAACGACTTTTTAATATCGCGCATCAACCGCAGCGAGGTTTCTTCGAAAACGATCGGCATAAAGCTTTTTTGAATTAAGCCGATGCCATGCTCCGCACTGATCGTACCACCCAGACTATGCACAAGTTTAAAAAGTTCTGCGATAATGGCCTGCATTGGGCCATGCCCATAACTATTGGGAACCCCTTCTTTTCGAATACGAATATGCAAGTTGCCGTCGCCCGCATGACCATAACAGATTACGTCAAAATCGTATTGCTTGCCCATGGCCTTTACTCCTTTAATAAGAGCGGGCAGTTCGGCGCGGGGCACCACCGTGTCTTCTTCGATCGTATAACCTACCAGCTTGGCGGCCTCGGCCGCACGACGACGCAGCTTCCACAATTGTTCTTTCTGGCTGGCGTCCTCTGCAAAGTAGATCTCGCCAATATCGAATTGCGACAGCAGGGTGCCAATGGCTTCCATCTCGCCCATCAATACGTCCATGTTGTTGCCATCGACCTCAATGATCAAATGGGCCGCTGTATCGTCGGTAATAGGAACCGCAGCACTGCCCACCAATTCACTCACGATCTTGAGCGCATCGATCTCCATTAGTTCGAGGGCACTGGGCGTAAAGCCGGCACGAAAGATCGCACTTACCGCTTCGCCCGCCTCTTCTAGCTTTCTAAATGGCACCAGCATCAACAGATCTTGGGTGGGCAAGGGGATCAGCTTGAGCACGATCTTGGTAACAATACCCAGTGTTCCCTCGCTGCCTACGACCAACTGGGTAAGGTTGTAGCCGGTCACATTCTTGAGCACATTGGAGCCTGTCCAGATAATTTCGCCGGTAGGCAATACCAACTCCAGATTGAGCACATAATCTTTGACCACTCCGTACTTGACCGCCTTGGGCCCGCCACTGTTCTCGGCAATATTACCCCCGATAAAACAAGAGCCTCTGCTGCTGGGATCGGGAGGATAGAATAATTTTTTTTCTTTGACCGCTTGCTGCAGTACTTCGGTGATGACACCGGGCTCGGTGGTCACTTGCAGATTTCGTTCGTCAATGGACAAAATGCTGTTCATACGCTCGGTGCTGAGCAAAACGCCTCCCAAATGCGCCAGGGCGCCCCCACTTAAGCCCGTTCCCGCACCACGGGGCGTTACGGGAATCAGGTCCGCATTACAGATGGCAAGGATGGCACTGATCTCTTGTGCGGTTCTTGGTTTGATGACCACCTCGGGTAAAAAGTGAAGATTCTCGGTCTCGTCGTGCGCATAACGATCGAGCGTTTCGTTATCGACGTAAACATGTTCGGCTCCTACGATCGTTCGAAAGCGATCGAGATGTGCAGCTTGCAGGGTTCCTTTTTTTGACATGCGAAAAAGAGTGGTTAGGGCTTCAAAAATCGGTATAAATCAGCAACCGAAAAAGCCTAGTAGCGAAAAGAGGGACACATCGACTCTCTGCGATTGCCCCGGTATGCATCGGATAGCCCTTGTTTGACCAACGAAAATTCAAAAGCCCCTCGCCGATTATTGAAGTTCTTGAGCGAAGACAGCGTAGCATCGTAGCTAAATTGCAAGACCATCTCTTTTAGGCCCAGGCCG
>JBILFN010000049.1:0-11798 GCA_044351575.1 Chitinophagaceae bacterium | reverse complement strand
TTGCCGAAGCCAAATGGCACACGGCTATTTACAACACTTTGGCGGCAATAAAGTGACAGTTTATAGTGCCGGTGTAGAAACGCATGGTGTTAACCCCAAGGCTATCGAAACCATGAAAAACGACGGAATTGATATTTCTCGCCATACGTCTAACAACGTACTAGAATACCAAGGCATCGATTTTGACTTCGTGATTACAGTATGTGATAATGCAAAGGAAAGATGCCCCTACTTTCCAAGCAAGGCGCTTAAGTTCCACTATAATTTTCCCGACCCGGCGAAGGCCACAGGAAGCAATGGGGAAATAAGGAGAGAGTTTGAACGAGTCAGGGAGCTGATCAAGAATTATTGCCAAGAATTTATTAGCAGTAACATCATATAACTACCCATGTCACCAAGAATCGAAATAGTACAATCAAAAAAACTGATAGGAAAGCGAATGACGCTGAGCTATGCGAATTATAAAATAGGTCAGCTTTGGGGCAGCTTTATGCCTTACCGAAAACACATTAATAACCCGCTACCGAACGAATTGATTGCACTAACCCTCTACACGGCAGATCACTTCACGAACTTTAAACCAACGAACGAATTCGAAAAATGGGCCTGTATAGAAGTGGTCGACTTTGAGAAATTTCCAACTGGCATAGAAGGCTTTGTCCTAAGCGGTGGATTGTATGCCATCTTTCATTACAGGGGATCCAGCACTGAAATTGCCGCTTTTTATCGCAGCATTTTCGAAGAGTGGCTTCCAAATTCCAACTATACATTGGACCAAAGACCTCACGTAGAGGTCATGGGCGAAAAATACAAGAACAACGACCCCGATTCAGAAGAAGAGATTTGGATACCCATAAAACCAATAGCCTAACTATAACAAAGATCATCGACTCTTTCGTATAGAATTAGTTGACTTTTTGTTGCAGCGACCTGATGACCTGCTCTCGCATCTCCCTTACCCGATCATCGAAAGACCCGGCGGCATTATTCGATAATAATATCAATGTTTGATGATGATCGATAAACCGAATTATGATGGTCTTAAAACCGGGATTATCACCGTTGTGCGAAACGATTCGGCCAGCAGCACTATCCTGTTCTAGGTCCCAACCAAAACCATAGTTCGATAACGTTCCGTCATTCAAGCGCATGGGCGTAAAGGCCTTGGCTAAACTCCGTGCATTCACTAACCGATCGGTATAGAGGACCTCATCCCACTTGAGTAGATCCGCAATGGTAGAACTGATACGACCGGGTCCTTTTCTGTTACCCAGCCAGATCGTATAGTTCGAAGAAGGAAAGGAATCGGCAGGCACATACGTCTTACGTGAAGCCACATAAATATGACCCCGGGTCATACGAGCAAGGGATTGCTTTTCGGCAGGGGTGCGAATATCGGTATCGATCATGCCGAGCGGACCAAAGATCCAATCACGACAGAGTTGAATAAAATCTTTACGAGTTACTTTCTCTGCAATGCTGGCCAGTAGCACATAACCGGTGTTACTGTACTCATATTTGTCGCCGGGACTAAACAAAACAGGTGGTGCATAGATTCGGAGATACCGTAGTATCTCGGAGTTACCCGCTACTTTAGACTTGTCCCAATGCTCGTCCATAATGGCCTGATAATCGGGAAGTCCAGACGTATGCGTTAGCAAATGACGAATAGTGATGCCCTTATAGGGTATACGCAAGTAGCGAGAGACCGGATCGTCGTAGTAAAGTAGCCCCTTCTCTTCGAGCATCATGATGATCATGGCCGTAAACTGCTTAGAAACGGAGGCCAGCTCAAACAAGGCGTCTGTTTGCATCGGAACCCCTCTGGTAAAATCAAGACAGCCATGTTGTGAACTATACCTAACGCGCCCGGAATCGGACCAGACGATTGTCCCGCTAAAAAATCGTGCCGGATCTGGCTGCTCACCAGCGCTGCTTTGAACGGGCACACAGAAAAAGGGCTGGTTAGCCCCCGGCTGACCTTGCCCTGCTAAAGGCCCTACCAAGAACAAAAAAAGGATCGCTCTCATTACTTAAAAAAAAGGGACCTGAAGCAGATCCCTTTTTATACGTTGGTTTGGTTATACGATCAATATCCGGCGTTTTGTACCAGCTGTTTGTTTACGTCCATTTCGCGCTGCGGAATGGGCATGATCAGCTTGGGAGAATTCCAAGGGAAGGTCCCGACATTTACTTGCAGACGCTTTGCCTCATGCAAATTATGTCCCTCGAACGCTAATTCGAGGTAGCGCTCGCGAGTAATATTGCTGAGACTAACGGTTGCCAAGGGCGCCAATCCAGCACGAGTTCTAATGCGATTGACATCATCGAGCGGAGTTGCTCCGGTGGTAGTACTTAAACGGAAATTACACTCAGCACGGGTCAAGAACATTTCAGCAAGACGAATTACAGGTACATCGCCAAAACGATCAAGGTGCTTTTGGGTGTAGTAACTGCCTCCCGATAGCACAAAGTAATTACGACGATCACCCGCCTCGTACATAGTGATATGGGCAGGACGGATCTTACAATCACTTCTTCCGGCAGTTCCGGGCATACCGGCAATGGTTCTTCCGAAATAGGTGTTAATGGCATTGGTGCCGTCTTGAGTGG
Organism: Chitinophagaceae bacterium; assembly: GCA_044351575.1. Classification (GTDB taxonomy): domain Bacteria; phylum Bacteroidota; class Bacteroidia; order Chitinophagales; family Chitinophagaceae; genus JJ008. Next base: position 9,185 of record JBILFN010000049.1, on the reverse strand, counting down.
TCACCTTTACACCAAAGAGATATTCGGTAGGCATGGCACCGGCATTGCTGATCATGGTAAACCATAAACGGGTAAAGTCGGGGTTCAAGCTACGGCCACTTCCGGTAATGACGCGGTTGGCAGCATCGCGGGCGGCAGCATAATTTTTTTGCTGTAGCTCCACACGAGATAACATAGCCGCCGCAGCCCACTTATTGGCATAAAATCCGTTAGAACTGGGTAACAGCGATTCTGCTCTGGTCAGGTCTGTTACAATTTGAGTATAGACAGCTTGCACGGAACTTCTGGGCTTGTAATCCGCATCGGTCACCCCACGCGTAGGTGTCAAGATGAGCGGAACACCGGGGTTAGAGCCTGCATCGCCATCACCAATGGTTTTGGCATACAAACGCACCAGCTCAAAATAGAGCGCCGCACGAATAAAGAGAGCTTCGCCCTCCACTGAATTTTTCTTGTTAGCCGAAGAGGTAACCTTATCGACGGCACTCAATACATTGTTACAACGATTGATGGTATTGTATGCAGAAGACCATGTACTGGCTGCAAAACTATTGTTGGAAACCATCAGCCCGTTGTAGGCGTCGTTGAGCCCTGCGAACGTGCCGGTAAAATTAATGTTGGCAGAGTTGCCGATCAGGTCATTGAGAACCATAATCTCCCCTCCGAGCGTAGCAGCACTTTGAATACCGTCGTAGCAACCGATAAGGGTTACTAGCACATCGCCCTCTGTATTCAGAGCACGGTCTTCGGCGATACTCTGATAGGGCGCAATATCGAGTCGCTTATCACAACCGGTGATTACCACGCTGGTCATAACGAGTAGCAGGCTGCTACTGGCGACGATTGATTTTAGTAGTTTCATATCCTTGAATTATAAAGATTAGAAGTTAACATTTACACCCACCAAAAATGTTCTGGGCTGAGGCGCCGTATAAAAATCGTTACCCTTGGCAATGTTGGAGTCGAACGTGTCGGCATTGACCTCGGGATCCCAATAGGGATAATTGGTAAAGGTCAACAGGTTTTGTCCGGAGACATACACACGCAGTTTCTCCATTTTCAGCTTGGACAGTTGTTTGCTGTTGAGGGTATACCCAAGCGACAGAGTACGCAGACGCACATAAGAACCATCCACAATGTATCGGCTGCTGGCTTGTGAACCATTTACCCGATACAGACGCACCTGGGGAATGTCTGTAACATCACCGGGTTTTCTCCAACGACGTAGCTGATCGGCCGTGTTGTTATCCTCGTAAAGCATACTGGCAGAGGAGTAACGACCCATGCCGTAAATATTGTTCTGGTTGCCCTGAACACCATTGAAGAAGACGGTCATATCAAAATTCTTGTACGAGAAGTTGTTGGTAAGACCAAAGATCATATCAGGATTAGGGTCGCCAACTACCACGCGCTGTGCCTCGGCATAATTGCTGGTGGTAGCTCGGTCAAGAGATCCATCCGGCAACTTGGTATTTTTATAGAAAAGGGCATTACCGTTGGCAGGATCTACACCAGCGAACTCAACAGTATAGAACACACCCACATTATATCCTTGCTCCACACGATTCATGCTGCTGACACCACCTTCGATGATCTGTCCTTGAATATCGGTAACCTTTCCTCTGTTAAAGGCCAGGTTGATGTTGGTAGACCACTTAAAGGCGCCCACCAAGTTTTGAGTGTTCAATACAAACTCCCAACCACGGTTTTCCAATTTACCCACGTTTCTGACCTGGCTGTTAAATCCGGTCGTAGCGGGGATGTTTACGTTAAGCAATAATCCGTCGGTCTTCTTGATATAATAATCGATCTCACCGGTAATGCGGTTATTGAGTATACCAAAATCGATACCAGCATCAAGTTGCGCTGTACGCTCCCACTGAAGGTCAGGGTTGCTAAGTTGAGAAGGACGCTGTCCTGCGGCTCCTGCATAGCCGGCATCTCCGGCAAACAGACCTAGCTGTGGAAAGTTTCCGATCTCGGCATTTCCGACAATACCGTACGAAGTACGGAGTTTCAAAAAGCTGATCGTACTCAACTTGCTCATGAAGTCCTCATTAGAGATGATCCATCCGGCAGACACTGCAGGAAAGAAACCTTGTCTGGCATTCTTACCGAAGCGAGAGGAGGCGTCGATACGACCGCTGGCAGAAAGTATGTAGTTCTCTTTAAGGATATAGTTGGCACGAAGAAAATAAGACAAGAAACGAAAATCGGTCTGAGAAGAACTTCCGCCCGATTTGGTAGCGGCACTGGCGATCTTTTGATATGAGTTGGAGGGAAAATCGGTACCCTCGGTAAAGTTATACTTAGCCTGTGACTGCTGGTATTGCATACCAAGCGTAGCGTTCAGGTTGTGAATACCAGATACCTTGTTATACGAAAAATAAGTATTGGTGTTGTAGTTGGTAATAAAAGTTCCTGAATTGGAGCCAATACCACGAGCCGCTCTGGTTTGATTACGCACGGTCTGTGATTGAAAATAGCCCTCCTCGTTTTGGCTCAAAAAGTCTAAGCCAAATTCTGTTTGAAAAGTAAGGCCTGGAGCAAGCTTGGCTTTGAAATAGGTATTTCCGAACGTACGGTACACATCTTGTGAAAACTTGCCGTACTTAACAGTAAGCAGTGGATTATAATACAACGGAATGTTCACGTCACCGGGAGGTGTGCCCGCATCGAGTCCGGTATTGGGATCGAGAAACGGAGTCATGGGCATCAGGGCAATAGCCTGCAGCGGATTCGAAAAGGCGTTGTCATCGGGTAGCCTTCTATTGTAGGTGCGAGACAAACTAAGCGATACGCCCAGATCCAACCAATCATTGGCCTTCTGGTCAAGGTTAAGACGACCGGTAGTACGAATCAGGTCGTTACCGATAATAGTACCTGTCTGCTCCAAATGCTGAAACGAAGAAAAGAACTTGGTATTGGAACTACCGCCACGAATCTGCAGATCGGCCTGACGATAAGGCCCTTTCTGAAAGACCACATCTTGCCAATCGTAGGTGCGGGTTGGATCGGTGGACCACTGCCCATAGCTGTAGTAATCCATTACATCGTTCTTTACATAAGAGGTCCAGCTATTAGGGTCATTGATAGGAATACCGGCCAGGTTATCTCGGTAGGCGGCACCCTCGAGGATCAACTCGGCATACTGTTCTGAGTTCAGCATATCGAGACGCTTGGTGGCCTCACTGTATCCTGTCTGAAAATTGAAAGACACAGAGGTCTTTCCGGCCTTACCGCGCTTGGTGGTGATCAGCACTACCCCATTGGCAGCACGTGACCCGTAGATAGCTCCGGCAGAGGCATCTTTCAATACTTCGATAGACTCAATATCATTGGGGTTGAGGTCGGTGAGCGGATTCATATCCCCACCATAGCTACTTTGATCGTTAGAGGTAATGGGAATACCATCCAACACATACAACGGCTGGCTGTTGGCGCTGATCGAGGAGTTACCACGTACCCGCACCGTAACGGCCTGGCCTAACTTTCCGGACTGACTGTTAACAAAAACTCCAGCGGCCTTTCCCTGAAGGGCAGCATCCACGCTGGGCGTGGGCATAAATTCAATGTCCTTGCCTTTGACGCGTGCAATGTTGCCGGTCAGATCTTTTTTGATCTGGGCACCACCAAATCCGGTCACCACCACCTCAGAGAGGGAGCGGGTATCGGCAGACAGCGAAAGGGTTACACGGTTTGCACTGGCGCTGAATTCCTTGGCCTCATAACCGACCGCAGATACAACAAGAACAGTACCTGGAGCAGCACTTAGCGAAAAATTACCTTGTGCATCTGTCGTAGTACCCGAGCGGGTTTTTTTGATCTGTACCGAGGCAGAAGCCAGTGGATTACCGGCCTCATCGGTTACCTTTCCGGTAACCGTTACATTCTGCGCCCAGGATAAACCAGCAACCAGCAGCAGGCAAACGAGTTGGAGAAGTCGTTTTTGCATGTTTTTATTCGTTTTGCCAAAAATAGTATATCTGTTAAATAATTGTAAAAAAGTTACTGATACTATATCCAGTATTTCGTAACACTTAGTTAATGAACGTACGTTAGATTTTAACTATAAGGACTATGAGATTACTATGAAAGATGTGGAGCGAAACAGACTGGAAGCTACTGCAAATACTTCACAAAAGGGCTAATTGACGATCTGACCTTTGATGGCATAGACAAAATTACTTCTAGGCGCTTCGCCATAATAAGCCACTGTTACTTCATCGATTATGGTAGCTCCCAATTTCTCCATAGCCTTTTGCGAACGGATATTGTTAACGCCTACATGAAAAAGGACCCGTTCGGCTCCCTGTAAGAAAGCGTGCTGCAACATCAGCGTTTTTGCGCCTCTGTTATAGGGCTTGCCCCAACAAGAACGCGCAAAAAAAGTATAGCCGATCTTGACCTCCTGTGCATCGGGTTCCCAATCGTAGAATCGACTTGAGCCGATTACCTGGCCCTGGGTATCGAAGATCAGCATAGCCCCGCCCGAGGCAAGGGCCCCCTCGAAATACACACTAAACACCTCTTTTTTATAACGATTCGGATTGGGATGCTGCTCCCAGATAAGCGGGTCGCTGGCCACCTGGTAGAGGGCTTCAAAATGCGTTGCTCTAAGTGGTTGTAATTGAACCCAATTGTCTTTTAAGTTGGTTGGTTGCCAGTTCATTGCAGGTGTAGAAATAGATTTTTTTGTAAATTACAACATCTCGCCAGCCTATTTATGTTGCGAGAAAAATTTTTATTCTTTCACTTAACCCCATTTACCATGAAAAAAATACTATTTATCGCCATTGCACTTTGCACGCTGGGTGTTGCCACTTCACAAGTCGCTCTTAAGAACAAAACGTACCGTAACAAGAATAAGGAGCGCTTTTCGATAAAGGACAATGTGGTCTATTACAATGATAAGCCGCTGGCAAAATACCAGACCAAGAGCTATTCCCTGGATAATGGAGAGTTGACCGAAGAGTATAATTTACTGATGCTCGACAATAAGATCGAAAACAAGCAAGTGATCGGTGACCTTATCGATTTTATCTCAGAAAGACATAAAGGGGCCGAAGTAGAAGTAGAGATCAATGCAGAGGGCAGTGATTTTAAACTATAGCGTTCAATCCAATGAAAAGACGCGACCTCTTAAAGCATTCGGCGCTGGCCATGGTATCTTTTTCTATGGCACGAAATGCATTTGCACTTTCGGATGAACCGCCGTTGACGAGAGAGACGATCGATGGGACAATTATTTTACGTGCCAACGAAAATCCGCATGGCCCATCACCGTTGGCGCGCAAAGCGATGATGGAGGCTGTCAATAGCTCGAATCGCTATCAATGGGATACCAATGGACTGCTTCGCGAAAAGATCGGTGCGCTCACAGGGCATACCAAAGAGTATATCACCTTGGGATCTGGGTCGTCTGAATTACTAGGCCTGGTTTGCCTGCGTGCTTCTTATTTGCAAGGACATGTGATTGCATCGGAGCCTACTTTTAAACTATGGATGGGCGCTTCTCGAAAAATGGGGTTGGCCACTCGCCTATTCCCCTTGACCAAATCAAAGCATAATGATCTTGATACGCTCTTAGCCTCTATAAATGAGCAGACAAAACTTGTATACTTGTGCAATCCGAATAACCCCACCGGAACCGCACACGGAAAGGAGGCAATGGAGAATTTTATCAAAACCGCATGCCAACGTACGACCGTCTTACTCGACGAAGCGTATACTGACTATGAGGACACCCCCTCTATGGCGCATTTAATAAATAGCACACCGAACCTGATCATTGCAAAGACCTTTTCGAAGGTTTACGGTATGGCAGGTGCCCGCGTGGGTTATCTGTTAGCGCAACCTGAGCAGATAAAAGCCCTCAATGAATTACAAGCCTGGGCCAATGCCGGCCCTTCGGCCGTGTCTATGAAAGGAGCACTGGCCGCCATGGAAGATGAATCATTTGCGAATTTCTGTAAGGTGGAAAATCGCGAAGCCAGACGTATCTTTTGCGAGGGATTACAATCCCTGGGCATTGAATTCATCCCTTCGGTTACAAGCTTTGTATACTTTAACAGTGCAGGGTATCCTAAACCCGTGGCAGCCTATCTGCAATCGAAGCAGATCATCGGGGCGCGGTCTTTCGAAGAAAATAGCCCTTGGCTTCGCATCAGCATCGGTACGCAAGAAGAAATGAAGCAAGTGATCGCAGTGCTGCGACAAGGAATTGCATGATCGAATCGATAGAAGAGCCCTATTAAACTTCTACTTCGCAAGGAGGTCTAAAAATGAGTCAAGTAAAAAAGGCATGAACAAACTCAATTTCCTATCAGGCTCACTGCTTATTTCGTTGATCCTGTTTTCTATTTGGTCTTGCCGCAAGAACGATAACAATACCGACCCGTATGCCTCTATTAAGGCCAAATTCGGCACCAAAATAGACCCGACCAATCTGGCCAATTACGCTAACCAGACCAAGCCCGCTTATATAATCAAAGACAATACCGCAGGTAATACCATCAGCAATCCTAAGGCCACCCTGGGGCGAGTCCTTTTCTACGATAAACAACTCAGCATCAACAATACCATCTCGTGCGGTAGTTGTCATATTCAAAAATTCGCCTTTGGCGATACCGCTGTGGCCAGTCTGGGCGTATTGAATGGAAGAACGGCTAGACACTCCATGCGACTGGTCAATGCACGATTCAGCAGCGAAGCAAAATTTTTCTGGGACGAGCGAGCGATCACCTTAGAGAACCAGACCACGCGCCCCATTCAGGACCATGCAGAGATGGGATTCAGTGGACAAACTGGTCGCCCGGGGCTCAATGACTTGCTTACAAAATTAAAAGGGCTTGGTTACTATCAGGAGTTGTTCAAATTTGTATACGGCGATCTAAATGTAACAGAAGCTCGCTTGCAAGAATGCTTAGCTCAATTTATTCGTAGTATACAATCCTTTGATTCAAAGTACGACGAAGGCCGGGCGGTTACCCCACAAGAACAACAGCCCTTCCCCAATTTTACCCAACAAGAGAATATGGGTAAAAATCTTTTTTTGATGCCCGCTCAGTTCAACCAGATGGGTATCCGTACCGGAGGAGGATTAGGCTGCGGAGGCTGTCATGTCGCCCCTGAATTCGACATCCACCCCGCTAGTGGTAACAATGGCATTATCGGTAATTTAAACGCTCCCGGCATTGACATCAACAACACCCGCTCTCCCTCGCTTAGAGATATTGTTGGGCTAGATGGCAGCCTCAATGGACCCCTGATGCACACAGGACAACTTCGCAGCCTGCAAGCTGTTGTTGGACATTACGGTACCATCAATCTTGCGCCTGGCAATACTCGCCTTGATCCCAAGCTAAGACCCAACGGTGTTGGGCAGCAATTGAACCTAACGCAGCCAGAGGTAGATGCCGTCATCGCTTTTATGCGTACGCTTACCGGGCGCAACCTATATACTGATGTCCGCTGGTCCGATCCTTTTTAACCCGAATGAACCGAAATCGCTATACGTTTAGCGCACCCTAAAGCCGATTAGTATGAAAACACCAACATTACTGCTTGCCATCTTTATTAGTGCTCTGTGCAATGCACAGGAGCAGCCCAAACCTATGAAGCTCGATAAAAAGAAGAAAGTATATGAGGTGCTCGCAAGCTGCGGCACTTGCAACTTCAAATTAAAGGGCGAGGGTTGCCCACTGGCCATCAAGATGAACGATAAATATTATTGGGTAGACGGCACCACAATAGACGAGCACGGGGATGCCCATGGCGACGATGGATTCTGTAATGTCGTCAAGAAAGCCAAAGTACAAGGCACCATCGAGAAAGACCGCTTTAAAGCCACCTATTTCGAAGTGGTCAAAAAAGACTAATTCGTCTTTTTAGGAGGAAGGGCAAAGGCCTTGGCCTCATGCTCAAACTGCCCGTTATGGGCCCCATCACAAAAGGGCTTATTCTTGCTGAGACCACAACGGCATAGGCCCACGATCTCACGCCCACCCAAGTCGTAGGTATTCCCCTCACGATCTACAATGGTAAAATCTCCCTCGATCTTAAGCGATCCGTTATTGTTGATGGTAATCTTTGTAGGCATGGTCAATATTTTTTGATGAATGGCAATTTACCAAGTGTAGGCCAAAGAAACAAACGTCTTAGAATCGATATATTTGACTTCTAAAATCCTCAAAATTTTCTTGCCATGAAATTATCCGTCAACAAATCGGCGACTGGTTGGCTAATGGCTTTTGCTATTGGCATTGTAACCCCTGCTTGTAAAAACAACACTGTGAAAAAAGAACCCGTACAATGGCCCGCCGGTATCGCAGCACCGGTTGCCATCAAAAAAGAAAAGGCCCTGACTGCCCACGGCGATACCCGAATCGACGAGTACTACTGGATGAACGACTTTTTTAAAAAAGGACCCGATAGTACCCTGGTGGTCGATTACCTAAAGGCAGAGAATGCCTACCTCGATACCATGCTTTCTCCGACCAAGGCTTTTCAGCAAGTTCTTTTTACAGAGATGAAGTCGCGTATTCAGGAAAAAGACGAATCGGTACCTGTTTTCAGTAATGGATACTATTACTACACCCGCACCGAAGAAGGAAAGCAGTATTATAAATATTGTCGTAAAAAAGGAAGTCTCGATGCCCCCGAAGAGATCTTGCTCGATGTCGATAAGATGGCCGAGGGGCATGGCTACTTTGGTGTTACCGGATTTAGCGTAAGCCCCGACAATAAACTACTGGCCTACGGAGAAGATCTGGTATCCAGAAGACAGTACACCATCAAAGTAAAGAACCTAGAGACCGGTCAGCTCCTGTCCGAGTCCATTGCGAATACAGAAGGTAATGCGGTGTGGGCAGCCGATAGCAAGACCTTTTTTTACACCACCAAAAATCCCGTTACGCTGCTCTCCGAAAAGATCATGCGGCACCAGCTGGGGGCTTCCGTAACTAGCGACGCCATAGTCTACACCGAAAAAGACCCCTCTAACTACATAGGCGTATTCAAGACCAAATCTCAAGAGTATATCTGTATCGTTTCGAGCGCTACCCTTTCGAGTGAGTATCGCATTCTTAAGGCAAGCGACCCACTGGGAACCTTTACGGTCTTTCAGCCACGAATGACCAATGTGCTGTACTATGTAGACCATTGGAAAGACCGCTTTTTGGTAC
>JBILFN010000048.1:0-11806 GCA_044351575.1 Chitinophagaceae bacterium | reverse complement strand
CTGATCTTTTTCTCGGCCATGCGGTCTCTTTCGCTGCGGCTCTTGACCCAGGCAATATAGTCGCTCACGGCTTTCGACTGTTCGGGACTCGCCAGTGGCAACGCCCACTCGTGCTCGGGGGCCAACACCATAAAATCAACCCCAAAAATGGTATCGGGGCGTGTGGTGTACACGCGAATCTTTTTACCGGTCAGTTGCGAATGGGGCGCATCGATCACAAAATCTACCTCTGCCCCACTCGATTTACCGATCCAGTTGGTCTGCATTTCTTTCATCGAGTCGCTGAACTCTACGCGCGAAAGTCCCTCGAGCAAGCGATCGGCATACGAAGTGATACGCAGGTACCACTGTCTTAATTTTTTCTTTACTACCGGATGGCCCCCTCGCTCGCTCACCCCATTTACCACTTCGTCGTTAGCCAGTACGGTACCCAGGGCAGAACACCAGTTAACTTCCCCGTATCCGCAATAGGCCAGACGGTAGAGCATCAATACCTGTTGTTGCCGAGCTGTTGAAAAGTTTTTCCAATCTGCCGCTGCGAATTGCAACGAGAGATCTCCGGGGCAAGGGTGATGAGTAGTACCTTCCTTTTCGAAGGCTGCTACCAGATGGGCAATGGGTTCGGCCTTATTGGTGATGGTATTGTAAAAGGAATCGAACAGCTGCAGAAAGATCCACTGTGTCCACTTGTAGTATAATGGATCGCTGGTACGCACCTCGCGTTCCCAATCGTAACAAAACCCAATATTATCGAGCTGCGATTTAAAGGTGGCAATATTTTGCTCGGTAGTAACGGCCGGATGTTGTCCTGTGTCGAGGGCATATTGCTCGGCGGGTAATCCAAAACTATCAAAGCCCATCGGGTGCAACACGTTAAACCCCTTTAACTTTTTATAACGGCTGTAAATATCAGAGGCAATATAACCGAGCGGATGGCCCACATGAAGACCGGCTCCACTGGGATAAGGGAACATATCGAGTACATAACATTTGGGTTTGCTCGTATCGTTACTAACACGATAGACCCGGTGCTCTTTCCATAGCTGTTGCCACTTTTTTTCTATTCGCCGAAAATCGTACTCCATAGGGCACCAAAAATACGGTTTGTAGCGTTAAACTTTTATATTTGCGAGAGCACAACGTCTATCAAATCTTACTTCATGTCACAAGCCGGAAAAGCATCCATCAAACGCGGTAAACCCTCCTACTTTATGTCCATTTTGGGAGTCACCCTGGTATTGCTGCTATTGGGGATCATCGGCTGGTTGGTCATCAATGCCTCTAAATTGGGCGACTATTTTAAGGAGAGTGTCGAAGTACGCGCCGAACTGCGAGGCGACCTGAACCCTACCGACAGCGCAACCCTCTACAAATACATCGCCTCGCAGCCCTTTGTTAAATCGATCCAGTTCGTCAACAAAGAAAAGGCCAAGCAGATCTTCTTGGCCGACGGCAACAACTCGTGGGATGGTGTGCTGGATGCCAATCCGCTGCCCAACAGTATCAATTTTAAAATGAAGCAGGAGTACATGAATGCCGACTCGTTGGCCAAGATACAGGCCCTGCTGCTGAAGCAAACCTACATTACCGAAGTGGCTTATCCGAAAGCGCTGGTCGATAATCTCAATAAAAATATCCGTAAGATCAGTGGCATCCTCCTCGGCATTGCCTTGCTTTTATCGGCTGTGGTAATTGCTCTTATCGACAACACCATTAGACTGGCCATGTTCAGCAATCGTTTTTTGATCAAGACCATGCAAATGGTGGGTGCCACGCGGTGGTTCATTGCCTGGCCCATCAACAAACGCGCCATCATCAATGGAGCGGTCAGTGGCTTTATTGCGGTTGTAGCCGTCTTCGCCTTTATTATGCTGGCCGAGGGCATCTTACCCGAATTAAAGGCCATTCACGATACGGGCAGTCTGCTGCTGCTGTTCTCGGGACTCATCTTACTGGGTATTGGTATAACGCTTTTTAGCACACACCGAAGCGTTATTAAATATCTCAAAATGAAACTTGACGATCTCTATTAAATCCATTACTCCGCTCATTTAAAATATGGCCGTATGAAAACCTCTACCGGATCGCTATTCGAAAAGAAAAATCTCATCTGGATGCTGCTGGGTCTGGCGCTGATCGCCGTTGGCATGTTTCTGATGTCGGGTGGACAAAGCAATACCGATCCCGCTGTGTTTAACAGGGCCCAGGTATATAGCAGCACGCGTATTACGGTGGCCCCTCTGCTAATTTTAGCCGGACTCGTTATCGAGATCGTGGCTATTTTCAAAAAATAAGCATGCGTCTGCTCGAAGCTATCCTGATCGCCATTGTTGAGGGCATTACCGAGTTCCTTCCTATCTCCTCTACCGGCCACATGATTATCACCGAGAAATTACTCGGCGTACCTGATAATGATTTTACCAAACTATTTACGGTAGGCATTCAGCTGGGCGCCATCATGGCCGTTGTCGTTCTTTATTGGAAAAAGTTTATGGCCCCCTTTCAGGATTTCAATCGGGGCCTTCAGTTCTACCTAAAACTATTGGTGGCCGTAACTCCCGCACTGGTATTGGGTTTTTTACTCTCCGATTACATAGACTCTCTGCTCGAAAGCACCTTTACGGTAGCTATCTCTATGATCGCGGGCGGCATTGTGCTGCTTTTTATTGACAGGGTATTTACAAAAGAGTCGATTAAAGAAGAGGAGCAGATCGATTTTTGGAGAGCCTTTAAGATCGGTTGCTGGCAGTGCATTGCCATGATTCCGGGCGTTAGCCGAAGTGCATCGAGCATTATTGGGGGCATGCAACAGCAATTAAGCCGTAAACTGGCCGCTGAATTCTCTTTTTTTCTGGCGGTACCTACCATGGCCGCTGCCACCGGATATAAATTATTAAAAGGATACAAGCAGATCTCGTCTGACGATCTGCAATTATTCGCCATCGGCAATATCGTGGCCTTTATTGTGGCACTACTTGCCATCAAATTCTTTATTCAATTCTTGCAACGAAATGGCTTTAGGCTATTTGCCTATTACCGCATTGTGGCGGGTACGTTGTTGTTGGCCTTGCTTTTCTCGGGGTACTTGAAAGCATAATTGCTTATATTTATCAAAACCAACCAATGCAAACCGCTCCCAAAAAAGTGGTGAATGCCTGGGCCATGTACGACTGGGCCAACTCCGCTTATAACCTGGTCATTACCTCCACGATCTTTCCGGCTTACTTCGAAGCCATAGCAGTAGATGACCGCGCACAATCTGCAACAGCCGTTACTTTTTTAGGCAGAACCTTTCAAAACTCGGCTCTTTATAATTATACCATCGCCGTAGCCCTTCTGATCGTTGCCTGCTTGTCGCCACTCCTCTCTGCCATTGCCGACTTTAAAGGCAATAAGAAATCGTTCATGCGTTTCTTTTTAACGCTGGGAAGTCTGGGCTGCAGCGGCTTGTTCTTTTTTGAAAGAGATACGCTGGGCTGGGGACTTGTTTGCATGATACTGGCCTGCGTGGGATTTTGGGCCAGCTGGGTGTACTACAATTCATTCTTGCCCGAGATCGCGGCACCCGAAGACCGCGACCGCATTAGTGCACGCGGCTATGCCTACGGTTATGTGGGCTCCGTACTCTTACAGCTGATCTGTTTTGTATTCGTTTTTATGCCTTCGATCGTAGGAGGTGGCGATGGCACCACCATTCAATTTAGAATTTGCTTTTTGCTGGTAGGCATTTGGTGGTTCGGGTTCGGCTCTTACTCGCTTAACCGCATGCCCGGCAGTACGGCTATAAAACAGCCGGCGATTCAACAACAACTCTTATTAAAAGGGTATCATGAACTTCGAAGTGTATGGCAACAATTAAAAGGACAACATAAACTGCGCCGCTTTCTATCGGCTTTCTTCTGCTATAACATGGGCGTACAAACAGTAATGCTGGTAGCCGCCATCTATGGCAAGAGCGAACTACAAATTCCCACCACTAACCTGATCGGCGCCATCTTGATCATACAACTTATCGCCATACCCGGCGCCTTTACTATTGCAAAAGTTTCTGCCAAGCTCGGTAACTTGCGCACCTTGCAATTACTCGTGGCCCTTTGGTGCGTAGGTTGCGTAATCGGGTATACCTTACCCGTTGGAGGCATCAATGAATTCTACGGACTGGCCGCCCTCGTTGGCTTTATGATGGGCGGCATTCAATCACTCAGCCGCTCTACCTACTCAAAATTAATGCCAGCTACAAAAGATACGGCCTCGTATTTTAGCTTTTATGATGTAACCGAAAAGATCGCAACGGTAATCGGAATGTTCGGCTTTGGCTACATTACCGAATTAACCGGCTCGCAGCGCAGTTCGGTGCTGGCCCTAATGGTGTTCTTTGTACTTGGATTTTTTCTGTTGATCTTTACAAAAGCAGAGAAAACAGAATCACATGCGCTTGTATAGTATCAATACCGGATTTTTTAAATTGGACGGAGGCGCCATGTTTGGCGTAGTACCAAAGAGCATTTGGAATAAGATCAATCCGGCCGATGAGAATAATCTTTGCACATGGGCACTGCGCTGTTTGCTAATAGAAGACGGCGATCGACTTATTTTAGTGGATACCGGTCTTGGTACGAAACAAGACGCTAAATTCTTCGGACACTACGGCTTGCATGGCAGTGATACCCTCGATGATTCACTGGCGCGATATGGCTTTGCACGAACCGATATTACCGATGTGATCTTAACACACCTGCACTTCGATCACTGCGGTGGCACCATAACCAAAGTGGGCGATCGCCTGGTGACTGCTTTTCCAAGTGCGCGTGTATGGAGCAACCCCGAACATTGGAACTGGGCCATTCAACCCAATGACCGCGAGAAAGCATCTTTTTTAAAAGAAAATATATTGCCGATCAAAGAGTGCGGACAACTGAATATGATCGATGTGCCCAATGGAATGCACAATGGATCGAACGGAGATGATCAAACACAAACAAGTCCTACAACCGCTAACAGTGCTCAACCGATTACATCACTAGGTACTACCTCGTTTGAAAATGATATCGACATCCGCTTTGCTAATGGTCATACCCGCGCCATGATGTTACCGCAGATACGTTATCGTGAGCACACCATCGTGTTTATGGCCGATCTGTTACCCTCTGCCGGACATATTCCACTGCCCTATGTAATGGCATACGATATGTTTCCGCTAACCAGCTTACAAGAAAAAAGAATGTTCTTAGAAGAGGCAGTCACTAATAACTATATACTTTTTTTCGAGCATGACCGCGAACACGAATGTTGCACGCTACAACGTACAGAAAAAGGCATTCGACCCGATAAATTCTTTTCGCTTGCTGAGTTAGACTAGAGGAGCGCTTTACCGAAGCGTCACCAACGAACTAAGCGGATAGCGAATGTTCGCGTAGCTCATCATGTCGACCTTTACTTTACCGACCGTGATGGGGCTCTCGATACGAACCGGAATATGATTTTGATCGTCGGTGACCCAGACGGTCATCTTCTCACCGCCCTCAAAGATGGTTCCCTTTACAAGAAGCGGCTTGAACTTGATGGTGCGAAACGTTCCGTACCGGGTCTTGACCAACTCTTTGCCGAGATAACGAACATACATGTTAAAGACCTCGTAATCTAAAAACATCGAAAACGGAATCTTATCGTTGATCTTGGCCTTGCTAAAATCTATGTTACGAGCATAGTAAATGGCGCTGAGCACGTCTTGTACACAGGCAGGCACCTTGTAATCTCCTTTTGTAGTAGAAGCGATGTTGGTAGCTTTGTTGAACTCATAGCGCTGGTTGATCTTGTAGCCGCCTTCGTCCACATTGCGAATAAACCGTAGCGGTTGCAGGGTGGCCGTATCTATATAACTCTCGTAACGATCGCGCACCCGATAGACCCAATCGTAAGAAGGATGCGTAGTGCCGGTCCCCACTACATGGTATACCGGCTGGCCATTGACCTTATCGAGCCGGGCACTGAACACCGCTGTTCCGGCATTGATGTATAAGCCGACCACGGTATAGTACACCACATAGGTAATTCGCTCTTCTGGTTTGAACGCTGTATTGCGGGTGCCACAAAACAAGTCGGTAGATGCAGGTTGCACCGGCCCACTCCAAAAACCCGATAGGGCGAGTAATAAAGGCACTAACAGGCTAAGCAGTTTCATCGCGCAGATTAAAAAAATTACGGATTCCTGTTATCAATAACGCCCCGACGACGGCGGGTAGTATCAAATTGGTGATCCAGATCAGCAATAAGGCCAAAACGACCGCCGCCACTTGCAGGGTAAACCACTTTGCGATAAAAATACCCACTGCCCCGCGCAGGGCTAATTCGGGGGCGGCAAAGGTGGGTACGGCCGCCAGCGTTAAAAAAGTGAGCGAGACGATAACAAAAAGTTGATGCATACTAAATGCTACGCCAAAAAATTGATAGGCTAAATAATACTGCGCCATAAAAACCCCATAGCGAAGCATCGATAAAGACAACAACGTGCGTAGAATGGCTGCATTGCAGCTGTCGAGTGCGACTAACCAATCTTTAAAACGCAGGAGCCACTTCGAAGAAGTAGCCACTAATTTTTGCTGCAGCCAACGATTGAGCATGCTAATGTTGAAGTAGAGCAGTAACATCAGCAATATCATGAGCGCTACTACGCCAATAACAATCCACCAGGTCTGAATCGACCATATGCCTCGAGAGAGTATCACGGGCCTGGCTAATAGTAATCCGAATAATCCCATCATAATGGTAACGATCAACTGACTAAAACTCGCCACAACGGTAACCGAAATAGCGCGTACGCGTTGCGAGGGTTCCAAAAAAAGAACGCGTCCCAGATACTCACCGATGCGATTGGGTAAGCTAAGCGAGATCGATACGCCGGCCAGTACTGCCTTAAAAGCCCGGAGCAACGAAACGGGCTGTATCGATGCTACGGCTATCTTCCATTTGAACGATTCAATCAGCCAATTAAAGATCATGAGCAACGATAGCAGCGGAATATAGAAAAGGCCGCGGACCTGCATGGCGTCCGATAGCCGGGTAGCCAGTAACGAAAAATTAACTTGCTGTCTAAGCTGTAACCAAATGATCCAGCATAGCACCAGCATAAGCAGGGGCCCCGGCAGGTACCGAAGAAAGATTTTGCTGAATCGCGTTAGCTTCATTAATCTTGTAAAAATACAAGGCGAGTTGCAAAAGCAGGCTAAAATAATTCTAGGGATCGATCCGGGTACGGTCGTAATGGGATACGGACTCGTCAAGATAGAAGGACAGAAGGTCAGCTTACTCGACCTGGGAGTTCTTAAACCGGGCAAGATCAAAGACAACCACAAACGACTGCAGCTGATCTTTAATACGGTCAGCGGACTAATTACGCAATTTGCACCAACCGATTTTGCCATTGAGGCTCCTTTCTTTGGCAAGAACGTGCAAAGTATGCTCAAGCTGGGTCGTGCACAAGGAGTCGCCATTGCAGCTGCTATGCGCCACGGCTTGGAGGTAACCGAATACTCTCCCAAAAAAGTTAAGCAAGCCGTTACCGGCAACGGAAATGCCGGTAAAGAGCAAGTCATGAAAATGCTGCAGACCCTCTTGCAATTCAAAGACAGCCCCAAATACTACGATGCGACCGATGCGGTAGCCGTAGCGCTTTGTCATTTTTATGAGCAAAGCAAACAATTGCTACTTAAGGCTTCTACGGATGCAAGAACTACGCCCAAAAATAGTTCCGGTAAGGCAGGCGCACGGCGCACCGACAAAGAAGTTGCTGCAACGTCTAGCCCCGCGAAAAAAACTCGCACCAAAAACGATTGGGCCGACTTTATTCAAAAAAATCCACAGCGGGTTCGAAAAAAATAATCTCAGAGTTGAGCCAACAGACGCTCTTGCACCGCACGAAGCTGTTCCTCGCTGGCCTTTTGTTTGCCGGGCTGCGCAAAGTTCAGATCGTTAGAGGTATTGATCGGTATCAGGTGCATATGTGCATGGGGCACTTCGAGTCCAATTACAGAGATGCCACACCGCTTACAAGGAAAGGCCTTTTCAATGGCCCTGGCGATAGGCTTTGCAAAGACCAGCATTTCAGACAAATAATTAGCAGGAAGATCAAAGATTTTATCGACCTCCATTTTGGGAACGACCAATACATGTCCTTCTCGTAGAGGGAATACATCGAGAAAAGCCAAGAACAGATCGCTCTCCGCGATCTTGTAGCAGGGAATTTCTCCTGTAATAATTTTTGAAAAGAGGGTCATGGCAGGTAGGTTGATATTCGAAGTTTAGCCGGCGCTAATGGCATCGATGCGAAAATTCAGCACTCCGGCGGGTGCTTGGACCTCGGCCGTCTCTCCAACTTTTTTTCCCAATATCCCTTTACCTATCGGAGAGGTTACCGAAATTTTTCCGGCCTTTAGATCGGCTTCTTTTTCGCTTACCACTTTATACACCACTTGTTTATTGGTCTTGAGATTCGTAAGGGTTACTTGAGTAAGAATGGACACCTTGCTGGTATCGATAGAAGAAACATCCAGTACCCGTACGTTCGCAAGCGCTCCTTCGAGGGCCGCAATGCGCGCTTCTAACATGCCTTGCGCCTCTTTGGCTGCATCATATTCTGCGTTCTCTTTAAGGTCTCCCTTTTCGCGGGCTTCTGCAATGGCGCGGCTGGCTGCCGGACGATCTACGCCCTTCATGCGCTGCAACTCGGCCTTCATCTGGTCTAAGGTCTCTTGTGTTACATACTGAATGGTGCTCATATAGAACGGTTTAACTCACAAAAAAAGAGCAACGCCTCAGCGGAACCGAAGCGTTGCAGTATTTGAGCACAAATATACAAAAAATCGTCTAGAGGGGCGGCTGCTCGCCATGAATCGCGCTGCGAATCTTATGGAGCAAGACCTGGCTCATCCGCTCAAAAGAGGCGTGGCTGTAGCCGGCAATATGGGGGGTCAACACCACATTGGGGCGCTGTATCAACTGTTGTAATAATTGATTTTCATCGGGTTGATAAGTAGCGAGTTTTTCATTGGGCAACACGTCGAGCGCAGCCCCTGATACCTGCCCTTTTTCGAGGGCTCGCAGCAGGGCCTTAAGTTCGACTACCTCTCCGCGCGCTGTATTGATGAGAATAGGGGCTTGTTGCAACGAATCGAAAAATAAAGTATTGGCCATCTCCCTTGTCGTAGCATCGAGTGGCACGTGAAAACTAATTACCTGGCAGCGCGCCATCACTTCGGCAAGCGTGGCCTCTTGAATGTACGAAGAGCCAAAGCCAGACTTGTGAATATCACAAGCAAGTACCGTTACGCCAAAAGGAGCCAGCAGTCGGGCAAATTCACTACCGGTATTTCCATAGCCGATAATGCCCACGCATTGACCACTTAGCTCGACACCCCGATTCTCGTTTCGCTTCCACAGTCCTTGTTGTATCTCTCGATACGACCAGCTAATGCGGTGGAGCACGGTCAACAACATACCCAACGTGTGCTCGGCAACCGACAAACGATTCCCTTCGGGACTGCTTAAACAAGTAATTCCATTTTCTTTCGCGTAAAGGGTATCGACTAGTTCCATTCCACTGCCCAGACGTCCGATCCACTTAAGTTGATGGGCTTTTTGTAATAACGATCGATCTACTGAAATACGGGTAGTGATCACCAATCCCACTGCATCTTCTATGTTGCCTTCAAGCTCTTCTCTGGTTATGGTCGGTGCATCCGTAACATGATACCCTAACAAACGCAAGCCTTCGGCCAGTAAGGGATGAGACGGACCAGTTATGATCACTTTGTTGATATGATGCGTGGCAGACAAGAGAATACAAAATTAAGCATTGCCCCTGGCAAGCATGCGAAAACTAAGTGCGCCAAAATCGTCGACGCTCAACTGTTCGGCCCGCTTGTCAAAGAGGGGGTCTTGCAATTCCTTTATGTCGAAAAGAGGCTTGAGTGCGTTGCGCAGGGTCTTTCTGCGCTGACCAAAAGCGGTTTTGACCAATAGGGTAAAATCAGCGGGGCTGCGCATAGCGGGCAGCGTTGTGCGGGGAGTCAGCCGAATAACCCCGCTCATTACTTTTGGCGGAGGGTCAAAGCATCCGGGAGGTACATCAAAAAGATAGTCAACCCTAAAAAACGCCTGTATCAAGACCGATAATACTCCATACGTCTTTGAACCGGGGGGCGCCGCCGCTCGCTGGGCGACCTCTTTTTGAAACATACCGACCATGGTTTCGAGCGATGCCCGCCATTCGAGCATGGTAAATAAGATCTGACTCGAGATATTATAAGGAAAGTTGCCCACCACGGTAAAGGGACCGGTAAAGGGAATATTCATCTTTAAAAAATCGAGATGCATCAGCTTGCCGTTAAGAGATGGAAACTGTTTTAGTAAATACTCGACCTTTTCTTTGTCGAGTTCCACCGCCTTGAGCTCAATACCTGGCAACGTGAGCAAATGGCGTGTTAGTGCGCCGCCGCCCGGACCGACCTCTAGCAATTGAGTAAAAGGTGTTGTGGTTAAGGCCTCCACTATCTTGCGTACGATATTCTCGTCGCGCAAAAAATGCTGCCCCAGCGATTTTTTAAGGGTATACATCAGTACAAATGTACTCCCTACGCGTTTAGACGAAGTGATAATTCGTTAATTTTACAGTAATACCCACTCATGAATACTCCCAAACCCATCATTGGCATCTCTTGCGGCGATCTGAACGGCATTGGCATTGAGCTAATCATAAAGACCTTCTCGGACAGTCGACTGCTCGATCATTGTACACCAGTGATCTTTGCCTCGAATAAAGCCATCAATTTTTATCGTAAGACCCTTCCGGAATATAATTTTAACTATAGCAGCACCAAAGAACTCAACCGGATCAATGCTAAACAGATCAATTTGTTCAACTGCTGGGAAGAAGACACCGATATTACCCCCGGACAATTGACGCCGGTGGGGGGTCGCTATGCCGCCCTTTCGCTGCAATCGGCCGTAGCCGCCCTTAAGCAAGGACAGATCGATGGTCTGCTTACGGCTCCCTTTCATAAAAAAAATATTCAATCGGCGGAGTTTTCGTTTACAGGTCATACCCCCTACCTGCAAGAGATCTTTGGGGTCAACGATGTGGTGATGCTCTTGTGCTCGGGCGATTTTCGGGTGGGGCTTGTTACCGAACACGTACCGGTAGGAGAAGTAGCTGCCAAGCTGACCAAAGAGAAAATAGTAAGTAAGTTGATGTTGCTACAGCAGAGTTTGCAAAAAGATTTTGGCATCGATAAACCTCGCATTGCAGTACTAGGACTAAACCCCCATGCCGGAGATGAGGGGCTTATCGGAAAAGAAGAAGAGACCCTGATTTGCCCTGCCATTAAAGAAGCCAAGAACCACAACATTCTGGCCGTAGGCCCTTATAGCGCCGATGCATTTTTTGCGCGCCGAAGCTTTGAGCAGTTCGATGCTGTGCTCGCCATGTATCACGATCAGGGGCTGATCCCTTTCAAAACACTGGCCAGCGGTGAAGGCGTTAACTATACAGCGGGCCTGCCTGCCGTACGCACCTCTCCCGATCACGGAGTAGCCTTCGATATTGCCGGAAAAAACAAAGCGGATAATAGTTCCTTTTTGATGGCCTTGTTCGAGTGCATCGATATTATCAATAGAAGAAAGGGCTATGCCGAAAACCGAAAGAATCCGTTGCGTAAAACATCGCGGGCCATGCTGGCCAATGCCAAAGACGAGGCGATCGAAGAGTAAGTGCGCTCTTAAAGCAAAGATCAGCGAAACAACGAGGCTGGCA
>JBILFN010000130.1:0-4167 GCA_044351575.1 Chitinophagaceae bacterium | reverse complement strand
GGTCATCGCTTGCCCCTGCGCCATGGGGCTGGCCACTCCCGCCGCTATTGCCGTAGGATTGGGTCGCGCGGCCAGAAACGGTATTTTATTCAGTAATGCCCGTTCGCTTGAACTATTTAGACAGATCAAACAAGTAGTGTTCGATAAAACCGGAACGCTAACTACCGGGCAGTTTCGAGTGGCCGGGTTTCGTGTTCTCGAAAAGACCATGACCGACGAGCAATTCAAGTCGCTGGTATATGCACTCGAAAAATATTCCAATCACCCCATTGCCATTTGTCTTGCAAAAGAATTTAAGACCAACTTCGATATGCGTTGGCGACAGATCGAAGAAGTAAAAGGTAAAGGGATCTTTGCCACCGACCCCGATGGTGTTGTCTACAGCGCCGGTTCTTACAATACGGTCAAACCTACCGAAGAGGCCGATCATCACCTGGTGTACGTTTGTCGTGGAAGCGAACTGATCGGCTGGATCGATCTGGAAGATGAAATAAGGCCCGAAGCAAAAGAGGTTGTCGATTATCTGCATAAAAAAAATATCAAGACCGTTTTACTAAGCGGAGACAGAATGATTCGCTGCGAAGCGATCGGCACCCAGCTTGGAATAGGCGTTATCTACGGCGAAAAATCGCCCGAAGAAAAAATGGAGATCGTAGGGAGACTTACCGACGAGATGCCCACGGCCATGGTAGGAGACGGCATCAACGATGCGCCAGCGCTGGCTAAGGCCACCATCGGTATTGCCATGAGCGAAGCCTCTCAACTAGCCGTGCAGAGCGCCCAGGTGGTCTTGCTCAATCACGGATTAAAAAAACTACCGGATGCATTGGGGCTGGGACGCCACACCTATATCACCATACAGCAAAATCTTTTTTGGGCCTTTGCCTACAATGTGGTGGCGATACCCGTAGCCTTTATGGGATTACTAACCCCCACCTTTGGCGCATTGGTTATGGCCTTTAGTGATGTGGTGCTCGCCATCAATTCGGTAAGACTCTTTGTAAAAAGAGTACGCTGATGCAGGCCCTGTCGATCTTACAAAAAGTTTGGGGCTACTCGGCCTTTCGCCCCCTGCAGGCAGAGATCATCGAATCGATACTGGCTAAGAAAGATACGTTGGCCTTGCTTCCTACGGGAGGGGGCAAATCTATTTGCTTTCAGGTACCGGCCCTGTTGCAACCCGGGCTCTGTCTGGTTATTTCGCCGTTGATCGCGCTGATGCGCGATCAGGTAGATCAACTGCGAAAAAAAAATATCACCGCTTTTGCCATCTACGCCGGAATGGATCGAAAAGAAGTACGAACCACGCTCATAACGGCGGCCGAAAGTAATTGCAAGTTTTTATATGTGTCTCCCGAACGATTAGAGACAGTTCTTTTTCAGGAGTATCTGCCTGCCCTTTCTATTTCGCTGATCGCCGTAGACGAAGCGCATTGCATTTCGCAGTGGGGATATGATTTTCGCCCTTCTTACTTGCGCATTGCAGCCCTCAAAGAACAACTACCGGGTATTCCCGTATTGGCGCTGACCGCCTCGGCCACACCCGAGGTGCAAAAAGACATTTGCGAGAAGCTACTCTTTGGAGAATCTCATCGGTGCTTTCGACAATCCTTTGCAAGGCCCAATCTCTCGTACAGTGTATTTGGCGTAGACCCTGTACTGCCAAAGCTGCTGCAGATCTTGCAAAATGTACCGGGCAGCAGCATTGTGTATTGTCGCAGCCGCAAGCGCACCGAAGAGATCGCCTCGCAACTTGTTGCCAAAGGAATTAAAGCCGATTGGTACCATGCCGGACTCAGCACCAATGAAAGGCAAAAGAAGCAAGAGGACTGGCAAGAAAATCGACTGCCCGTTATGGTATGTACCAATGCCTTTGGAATGGGCATCGACAAACCCGATGTGCGAACCGTAATTCACTGCGGTATACCAGATTGCCTGGAAAGCTATTACCAAGAGGCCGGACGAGCCGGACGAGACCGGCAAAAAGCGTATGCGGTCTTGCTGTTTACCAAGCGAGAATACGATGAACTATCGGGGCTTAGCGATCTACGATTTCCTACGCTGTCTACCATCAAAAAAGTATACCAGGCACTGGCCAATTACCTGCAACTACCTTCAGGAACCGGAGCTGGACAGTATTACGATTTTGAGCTTTCTGAATTTACCAAACGATTCTCGCTATCGGCCACGACCGTACAATATGTACTAAAGGCATTGGAGCAAGAAGGATGGATCGAATACAACGAACAAGTCTTTATACCCGTTCGCGTTCAGATCATAGCCGACCGAACCCAGTTAGAAGCATTGGCCACCACGCACCCCGATCTCGATAAGCTTTGCAAAACCCTGTTGCGTACTTACCAGGGCATCTACGAGCGACCCACCGGCATTGCAGAAAAACAAGTAGCCTTCTTATTAAAAAAAGAGCCGGACCAGGTTGCAGAATGGCTATTGCAATTACAGAAAATGGGGTACATAGGTTATCAGCCTCGTAAAGAAAATCCGCAACTGTACTTTCCCATCGATCGAATAAAGACAGAGGACCTTAGCCTTAATAACGAGCGCTATGCGGCCCGAAAAAAACAGGCCGATAAAAGTGTCAATAGCATGCTCTACTATGCCAGCGAGCAGCAGCAATGTCGCAGTAAAATAGTAGGAGCTTACTTCGGAGACGATACACTACCCGATTGTGGTATCTGTGATAATTGTCTGGCCAAAAAACAAGCCGATTTATTACCCGAAGAATTCGCCGCACTGCAGGCGCACGTTTTACAGTTACTAAAAACGCGACCCCTGTCGACCACAGCGCTATTGCGACAGCTCTCGAGTGTAGGAAAAGAAAAGGCCCGAAGGGTCATAGACTACCTTAAGGCCGAAGAAAAAATTAGTATCGACGCCAGCGGGCAGATCCGCTTACGCTAATGGACCCGCTGCTACGTCATTACTATTCCAAGAGAAGATCATGCATTTACCACCAAGCGAAAACCTTCGCCGTGGATGTTGACGATCTCTATACGGCTGTCTTCTTTTAAATATTTTCTCAATTTGGCAATATAGACGTCCATACTGCGGCCGTTAAAATAGGTGTCGCTGCCCCAGATCTTCTTGAGTGCTTTTTCGCGGGGTAGCAGATCGTTCAAATGCTCACTGAGAATTTTTAGCAGGTCATTCTCTTTGGGAGAAAGCGTATAGGTCTTATCGCCAAAAGAAAGCTGGCGCAAACGAGGATTAAAATGATACCCCGCCAGATCGAACTCCTTGTGATCGTTCTCTTTTTGCTGCTCTTCGTTTCGCTTTAAGATCGCCTTGATCTTTAGCAGCAATACCTCTGAATCGAATGGCTTGGTAATATAATCGTCCGCTCCCAGTTTGTATCCTTGTATCACATCTTCTTTCATGGTCTTGGCGCTAATAAAAAACAAGGGGACGTCCGGATCCACATCCCGAATGGCCTCGGCCAATGCAAAGCCGTCCATGTTGGGCATCATCACATCGAGCAAGCACAGGTCGAAACGCTCGCGCTGAAAAGCTGCCAATCCCAAGCGGCCGTCCCTTTCGAGAATAACCTCGTAGTCGTTTAGTTCCAGATAATTCTTTAATACCGAACCCAGGTTGGTATCATCTTCGCAGAGCAGGATCTTGGGCTTTTTACTTTCCATAAAACGAATTTTTAATATGTACCGTACAAATAAAGTTAAAGCAATCGGGGTGCACCCCCTGTGACCCCTGAATTTTTTGTTAAAACACGGTCCGTATTTTTGCAATATAATTGATAGCCATGCATATAACCCCCGATAACCGCCTTAAAAAACTGATCGTAATAGGTGACCGAATGCTGATCAAGCCTACCCGACCCGATGAGCGTACGGCCAGCGGCCTGTACCTGCCTCCCGGGGTACAAGAGAAAGAGAAGGTGCAGCAAGGCTATGTGATCAAAACCGGGCCGGGATATGCCATACCCATGCCGGTAGAGGACGAGAGCTGGAAATCAGAAGAAGAAAAGGTCAAGTATGTTCCCTTGCAGGCCAAAGAAGGCGACTTGGCCATTTTCTTGCTGAGCGGAGCCACCGAAGTGATCTACGAGAACGAAAAATATTTTATTGTGCCGCAAAGCGCCATTCTCATGCTCGAACGAGAAGAAGACCTCTGATCAAACTCCTTTAAAAA
>JBILFN010000047.1:0-11972 GCA_044351575.1 Chitinophagaceae bacterium | reverse complement strand
AGCAGGGCCAGCAATAATATGACCACCCCACAGAGTGCCACCACCGTTGCCACGTTGGAACCCCACTGCCTGATCCATTCGATAAATAGCTTGACCGATCTGTCGTAGCCCGCATAAATGACTGGTGCACGATACCCCTGCAACGACAATGCCCGCTGAACATGATCGATTACGAAACCCGTAACCTGGGGCGACAACACGTTGAAGTAATTCGATAGAACAACGAATCCAAAGCCGGCCGCCAGCCGCACCCGGTATTTCCAAAAAAAGGGTGAAAGTGAAAATAACTCGCGCATAAACAGAACAGCGAAGTTAGCTTTTGTTGCGCGGGATTTGGGCTGAAAAGATCATTGACGTACATTTGCGCCGGAGAGATGGCAGAGCGGTCGATTGCGGCGGTCTTGAAAACCGTTGACTGTAACAGGTCCGGGGGTTCGAATCCCTCTCTCTCCGCAGATAAATTAAAAACAGCCCCGCCTTTGGCGGGGTTTTTTTTCTCAGCAAGCGGCATAAGCTTGCTTATGTAAGCGAGCTGAGTAAAAAAAAGAATTGGTCCGCTGTTTTTGATTTAGCTGTTACCCACCTTTGGGGATCATGAAGTAATCCCTCTCTTAATTCCCCCCAACCATCGCCTCGCGATACCCATCAGCTTTCTGGGTAAGCTTAACAACGATCTTCTTTTTAGTGGCGATCGTCTGCTCAATGCGTCCTTTGATCACATCGTGGGTAGAGATCGGAAAATAGAGAGTGGTAATGCCGGCCTTCGTCTCAACGGCGTAGGGAATTTTTTCACCCGCTCCGTAAAAGCAGAGTACATAACCCGTTTTACCACCGGATAGCACCAGCGGGTATGCCACGCGCAGCGAATGCTCGTAACTTCCGTAAGTACCATCGGCCATATTGGAGACTTTAAAAGAGGGGGTGCCAAGTGCGATCACCTCTATCGATTCTATATTATCTACCCCACTTCGTACCGCCTTAAAGACCAGGTTATCCCGTCCCGCGGTTTTTTCCATTCGCACATCCTCTGCAGCAGGTTGTTGCGTCTGTGACCAAAGAGAAGAATTACAAATAAGCAAACAACTAAAAAGAAAAACGATTGTCTTCATAAAAAGGGTTGTATTTATCGGATAAAAATAAGCCAAATAGGTACATAAAACCCAGCAATATCGCCGACCGGGTAAACCGGATGCGTTTTTTATTGTTATGATCTTAGATGAAACGATTTCTAATTCTTTGGGGTAGCAAAAGTTTACCGCTGCTTGTCTTTCTGGCCGGCCTGTTACCCGCCTGCGGACAACCTGCCCCCAAAAAAAATAAACCCGTTATGAGCACCCCTGCCTTTTCCGGTACAACAGATACGGCCACTTTTGCCAATGGATGTTTTTGGTGCACCGAGGCGATCTTCGAGGAGCTCGACGGTGTTATCAGCGCCGTGTCGGGCTACACCGGCGGGATTACCAAAAATCCCACCTACAAAGAAGTCTGCTCCGGAGCAACTGGACATGCGGAATGTATCCAGATCACCTACGACCCAAAAAGGATCAGCTTTGACCAACTTCTGGAGGTTTTTTGGAAAACGCATGACCCCACCACCCTCAACCGGCAGGGTAATGATGTAGGCACCCAATACAGAAGCGGCATTTTCTATCATAACGAAGAGCAGCGACAAAAGGCCGAGGCCTACAAAACAGCACTGGACCGCTCCGGAGCCTGGAACGATCCGATCGTAACCGAAATAAGTCCGTTTACGGTATTTTATGCAGCAGAG
Source organism: Chitinophagaceae bacterium (assembly GCA_044351575.1). Classification (GTDB taxonomy): domain Bacteria; phylum Bacteroidota; class Bacteroidia; order Chitinophagales; family Chitinophagaceae; genus JJ008. The sequence goes on along the minus strand of JBILFN010000047.1, from coordinate 10,201 downwards.
GATTATCACCAACAGTACATGGAACTGAACGGAAACAGTAACCCGTACTGTCAGTTCGTAATTCAACCCAAGCTCGATAAATTCAGAAAGGTGTTTGCCGACAGGCTCATAAAAAACTGATCGGTTTTCAAAAAAAACAGAGAAGCTCTTTTATCTGACCAAGGCGGGGTATATTAGCATTGAATTGATTCAACACTACATACGCCGACCATGCAAGCTTTATATTACACCTTTATTCTGATAGGACTTTTGTGCGTAACCAACCACGCGAACGCACAACCTCTTCAACGCAAAGTCTCCTACACCCAAGACGACTCCCTTCGCGGCACGCTCAATGCAGAACGCAGCTGGTGGAACGTACAACACTATGCCCTGTCCGTAGAACCCGACCATACTGCCAAAACAGTTACCGGCACTAACACCATTGGTTTTACCAGCACGAACCCCAAGGCCAGACCCGTTATGCAGATCGACCTGCAATCTCCCATGAAAATCGATAGCGTGCTATTCGAGGGGCGCAGGGTCGGTTTCGAAAGACGAGGAAAAGACAGCTGGCTCGTGCAACTGGGTGAGCGCTCGGTGGTAAAGAAAAAAATTGAACAATCACTTACCATTTACTTTAGTGGGGCACCGCGTGTGGCAAAGAATCCCCCATGGGACGGAGGCTGGATCTTTTCGAAAGACAAAGAAGGACGACCTTGGATGACAGTGGCCTGCCAGGGGCTGGGCGCCAGCGTGTGGTACCCTTGTAAAGATCATCAAAGCGATGAACCCGATCGAGGCGCCAGGCTATCCATAACAGTACCGGATTCTCTGACGGCAGTAGCCAATGGCCGTTTGATAAACAAGAGTACTGCAAAAAAAGGATCGCACACCTTTACCTGGCAGGTAAGCAACCCTATCAATAACTACAACCTGGTTCCCTACATCGGAAATTATGTTCACTGGAGCGATCGGTATAGTGGAATTGCCTCTAAAAACCTCGACCTTGACTACTGGGTACTGGATTATAATCTGGAAAAAGCCAAACTCTCTTTTAATAAAGACGTACCGCGCATGCTAAAAGCATTCGAATATTGGTTCGGCCCCTATCCTTTTTACGAGGACGGCTATAAACTGGTTGAATCGTCGCATCTGGGCATGGAACACCAAAGTGCCATCGCCTATGGAAATGGATTTAAGAACGGCTACAGGGGCAGAGATCTGTCTGGCAGTGGCTGGGGCAAGGACTGGGACTACATAATCATTCATGAGAGCGGACACGAATGGTTTGCCAATAACATCACTACCAACGATATCGCGGACATGTGGGTTCACGAAGGGTTTACCATGTATTCGGAGGTGCTTTTTATCGATTATCACTATGGTAAAAAAGCAGCAGACGAATACTGCCGGGGAGTACGCAAGAATATCCGCAACGACAAACCACTTATTGGCGATTATGGTGTAAATCAAGAAGGCAGCGGCGATATGTACAACAAAGGAGCAGGTCTTTTGCATCATATTAGAGAAATGATCGGAAACGATTCTGTCTTTCGGGCCATCCTGACCGGACTCAATAAAGATTTTCGTCATCGAACGGTAGACTCCAGGCAAGTAGAATCTTATATCGCACAAAAAGCAAGAATGGACCTTTCGGTGATCTTTGATCAGTACCTGCGTAGCACCACCATTCCCGTACTGGAGTACCAGATCGATCAGGGAAAGGTCAGACTCCGATTTAGTAATTGCTTAGACAACTTTGGGATGCCCGTTCGATGGGGACAACGCCAATTGACCATCACCACCCAATGGACCGAGACAACCATTAACGAAGGCAGCGATCCTCAGCAGCTCGAGGGCAACTACTACTGGACCCTGCGCCGCATAGGTTGATCACAGAGATAGTACCTTTATAATATGAGCGTGATCAGAAAGCAAAGCATTCTCTCGACCTTGGTCATCTATGCCGGCTTTGCGGTGGGCCTTCTCAATACGTATCTGTTTACCCGACAAGGGCTATTTACCGAAGAGGAGTTCGGGCTCTACAATGCCTTTATTGCGATCGCCACGTTGCTGGCCGCGGCGGGTAATTTGGGAGCGCCCTACTTTATCTATAAGTTCTATCCCTACTACCGCGACCATCTTCGGGCAGAAAAGAACGACCAACTGGCGCTGTCCATACTGCTGGGCACACTGGGTTGTATCGCCGCCATCCTCATAGGTATCGTCATAGAGCCACTGGTCATAAAAAAATATGCGACCAATGCGCCCCAGCTGGTCAACTATTATTACTGGACCTTTTTATTGGGTGCGGGTCTTTTGCTCTTTACGATTTTAGAAGCCTGGAACTGGCAGCAACAACGCGCCGCTACCAGTCATTTCTTGAAAGAGGCTGGATGGCGACTTTTTATTTTACTGCTGATCGGCTGTTTTGCCGCAGGCTTTATACCCAGCTACGACAGATTCATTAAACTCTTTGCCTTTAGCTTTCCGCTAATGGCCCTGCTATTATGGTTAATCCTACTATATCGAAAGCAAGCACCGCTGACATTACCATTCAGTAAAGTAAGCCGAAGACTCAGAAGATCGGCCATGCGATATACCAGTTTTACTTACTGCGGCACATTGGTCTTTACCATCGCTCAGGTCTTTGATACCATCCTTATCGCATCTGTACTTAGCAATGCAATGACCAAAGTTGCCCTCTACTCACTGGCACAAAATATGGCCTCGCTGGTACAAGTGCCACAGCGAGGAATAGTGGCCGCCTCCATTGCGCCACTCTCTACCGCTTGGAAACAAAAAGACATGAGCACCATCGCGCAGATCTACCAGCGATCGTCGATCAATCAACTGATCGTCGGGGCCGGACTATTGGCCTTGTTGCTCATCAACTATACCGACGCCGTAGAGACCTTTCAATTAAAGTCTACCTATTTGCAGGCATTTACGGTATTGGTATTACTGGGGGTGACCAAACTGATCGATATGGGCACGGGGGTCAACTCGCAGATCATCGTTACTTCGCCTAAATGGCGATTCGAGTTTATAAGTGGCGTTCTTTTACTCACCGTTATGCTTCCGCTCAGCTATTGGCTTACTAAAAGAGAAGGCATTACCGGTACGGCACTGGCACAGCTGATCTCGATCGGATGCTATAATATATTCAGACTTTTTTTCTTGTGGAAACAATTTAAACTACAACCTTTTTCGGCAAAGTCCCTGTACACGTTAGTATTGGCCGCAGGCGCTTGGGGTCTATGCTATTTGCTGTTCGACCACTGGAGCGGATGGATGGCGCTGACACTACAGAGTTTGGCATTTATATTCGTCTATGGAGCCGGCGTCTTTTACCTGCAACTGACGCCCGATCTTAAGGAAGTAATTGCTTCGCTCCGAAAAAGGATCGCCTAAGCGCAGCAATAAATTTATTGATGAGGAGCAGCCGCGGGAATACGCCCGGCAGAGACAAATCGCTTTTGGTAATAAGGATCTGAAAGATCACTGACCATAACCCCATTGCTGACCGATGCATGCGCAAATTTTCCATTACCCAAATAGATGCCCACATGAGAAACTCCTCTTCCCCTTGTGGCATAAAAGAGCAGATCGCCGCTGACCAGCGATTCCAACGTAGCGGGCTCACAATAGGCATGCTGTTGCTTGGAGGTACGAGGTAATTTAAATCCGCAGCAGCCATCCAGCACTTGCATGGTAAAAGCAGAACAATCAACTCCAGATCGGCTGCTACCTCCCGAACGATAAGGCACCCCCATCCAGGGATCGATCTGTTCGAGTAATCCCGATGAGGGTAACTGCTCGACATCGGTGTCGAGCAATACGGCGTACTTGAGTTGAACGGCCGTTGCCGTCTCGATCTGCGAAGCGGTGTAACTAACCGCAGCGGGTCGAACCGGAACGATTTGACTTACCGTGGGTGCGGCTGCCGAGGAAAAAGTAGCCCGAATAGGTTTGGTCCCGTAATCGCCGGAGAAGACCGGTTTATCTACCGCAAGCGGAGGCAAAAAAAGAGGCGACGAAGCCGCAGCGGTTGTCCCCACCAGGGGGCGGTTTTTGCGTAAAAGAGGAGAAACGATCGAACAGCCGCTCAGTGTAAAACCGGCAACGATGATAAAAATTTTATATATCAAAAAACAGGGTCGCAACGGTGTATATCGGAATTTTGCAAAGGTAGCTAATTTACCTATTATTGACCTTCTATGACATTCTCTCACCTGCATGTTCACACCCAGTTTTCGTTGCTCGACGGAGCTGCCTCGATACCGGCCCTCTATAAAAAGGCCATTGGCGATGGCATGCCCGGACTTGCCATTAGCGATCATGGAAACATGTTCGGTGTGTTCGAGTTCGTGGCCGAGGCCTATCGACATAAAGATGAGAACGGAAAACTAAAGGTAAAACCCATTGTGGGTTGCGAGTTTTATCTGACCGAGAATCGCCATCAAAAAACATTTACCAAAGATCAAAAGGACAAACGCTATCACCAGATATTACTGGCCAAGAACGAAAAAGGATATCACAATCTCGTAAAGCTGACCTCGCTGGGCTATGTAGAGGGAATGTACAGCAAATACCCCCGCATCGATAAGGAACTGATTGTAAAATATGCCGAGGGGCTGATCGCCACTACCTGTTGTCTGGGGGCCTCCGTACCGCAAGCCATCTTAAAGAAAGGAGAAGAAGAGGCCGAGAATGAATTTCGGTGGTGGCTGAACATCTTTCAACAAGACTTCTATGTAGAGCTGCAGCGACATGGCCTTCCCGAACAAGACAAGGTCAACGAAGTACTCATTAAATGGGCACGTCAGTACCGAGTCAAGATAATTGCCAGCAACGACAGCCACTATGTTGAGCAAGACGATTTTAACGCACACGATATTTTACTTTGCATCAACACCGGCGAAAAGCAATCTACCCCGGCGCTACGAGAGATCTCGGACGACGATGTAAACGTGCGTAACAAACGTTTTGCCTTTCCGAACGACCAATTCTTTTTTAAAACAGCGGCGCAGATGCGACAAACCTTTGCCGATCTGCCCGAGGCCATCGACAACACCAACGAGATTGTCGAAAAAGTAGAACCGGTTAATTTAACGCGCGATATCTTACTGCCCAATTTTCCGGTCGCTAAACGATTTCAGGTTCATACCAAAGAAGAGACCATTGGCAAGTACAAAGTATCTGCCGAGTCGCAAAACCAATGGGAATACCTTCGCCATTTGACCTACGAGGGAGCAGAAAAACGATACCAGACCCTTACCGACGAGATCAAAGAAAGGATCGAGTTCGAACTATTCACGATCAAAATGATGGGCTTTGCCGGCTACTTTCTGATCGTGAGCGATTTTATCAGGGCCGGCCGCGAAAAAGGCGTCTTTATTGGACCTGGGCGTGGCTCTGCGGCGGGCTCTGTAGTGGCCTACTGTATCGGTATTACCAACATAGACCCTATCAAGTACAATTTGCTTTTCGAGCGCTTTTTGAATCCGGATCGTAAATCGATGCCTGATATCGACACTGATTTTGATGACGAAGGCAGGCAAAAGGTGATCGACTATGTGGTAGAGAAATATGGAAAGAACCAGGTGGCCCAGATCATTACCTACGGCACCATGGCGGCCAAGATGAGCATAAAAGACGTGGCGCGTGTAATGGACCTGCCGCTGGCCGATTCGAACGCGCTGGCCAAACTGGTTCCGGACAAACCCGGCATTGAACTACGCCGCGTGTTGCATGCCCCACTCAAGACCAAGGACGGCGAAAAATCGCTAGAAGAAAAAGACGGGTTGGGCAATGACGATCTCGAGAGCGTTAAAAAAATCAGAGAGATCTACAAGCAAAAAGAATCGATTGCCTCCAAGGTGTTGCACGAAGCTGAACGACTCGAAGGCTCCGTACGCAGCACCGGCATACATGCGGCTGGCATCATCATTGCCCCCAAAGACCTGACCGATCTGATACCGGTAGCTACTGCCAAGGACTCTCCTCTCTGGGTTACCCAAATAGAGGGCAACGACATTGAGAGTGCCGGTATTATAAAGATGGACTTTCTGGGTCTAAAGACGCTCTCAATTATCAAACAAGCACTGGCCCTGATCAAACAGTTGCACGACGTAGAGATCGATATCGATAAAATTCCTCTAGATGATGCAAAGACCTTCGAGCTCTACCAGCACGGTTCGACCATCGGCACTTTTCAGTTCGAAAGTCCGGGCATGCAAAAATACCTGCGCGAACTAAAGCCCGATAAATTCGGTGACCTGATTGCCATGAATGCCCTGTATCGTCCGGGGCCAATGGCCTACATACCCAATTATATCGATCGCAAACATGGCAGAGAGGCCATTAGCTACGATCTGCCCGAAATGCAGGAGTTCTTAGAAGAGACCTATGGTATTACGGTGTATCAAGAGCAGGTAATGCTACTGGCACAAAAGTTGGCGGGCTTTAGCAAAGGAGATGCCGACGTCTTGCGCAAAGCGATGGGTAAGAAAAATCGCGAGACCCTCGATAAAATGAAAAAACAATTTATCGAAGGGGCTACTGCCAAGCTCCTTCCTCCCGAGCGGCTCGAGAAGATCTGGACCGACTGGGAAGCCTTTGCCCAATATGCATTCAATAAATCGCATTCTACTTGCTACGCTTATGTAGCCTACCAGACCGCATATCTAAAGGCCCACTACCCGGCCGCGTATATGTCGGCCGTACTCAACAACGCCGGCAGCATAGAGAAGATCACCTTCTTTATGGAAGAATGCAAGCGAATGGGAATAAAAGTGCTGGGGCCCGATAGCAACGAATCGCTAAAGGGATTTGCCGTCAATGCGAAAGGAGAGATCCGTTTTGGACTGGGAGGATTAAAGGGCGTCGGCGAGGCAGCCGTAGAAAGCATCATTGAGGAGCGAAAGAAGGGAGGTCTTTACAAAAATGTATTCGACTTTATCAAAAGGGTCAACCAACGCACGGTCAATAAACGAACACTCGAGAGCCTGGCCTATGCCGGCGGTTTCGATTGTTTTCCTGAATTGCACCGGGCACAATATTTTACGATACCCGATGGAGAACAGGTGAGCGGGCTCGAAAAGATCATGAAATACGGGCAGGTAATGGGACAACACCAGGCTGCGGCTGCCAATACACTTTTCGGCGACTTGCCCATTACCATGGAGATCCCACCGCCCCGTATCAGCGATGTACCACCCTGGCCACTGGTAGTACAACTGGATCATGAAAAAGAAGTGACCGGCATTTACCTGAGTGGTCACCCACTTGATAATTATCGGTTCGAGATCAAACACTACAACATTACCGCCATTAGTGATTTTAACGAGTTCAGAGATACCATCTCACAACAATCCAACCCCGGCGCACCTTTTCGGTTGGTGGGATTGGTCACCGATGCCCAACACCGCATTGCCAAAAGCGGTAACAAGTACGGCAACTTTGTAATCGAAGATTACACAGGAAAGCTGGAGTTTCCGCTTTTTAGCGACGATTACCTTCGACTCTCGCCCATCTTGCAACCTGGTAGCAGCGTGCTGATCGTGGGCTATCTTAAACAACGCTACAATAGAAACGAGTTCGAGTTTAAGCTTACCGGCGTAACCCTGGCCGAGACTATGCTGGCCAACCTGACAAGATCGCTTACCATAGAGATACAGCCCAAAGACATCAACTCCGAACTCATCGGCTTTTTTGAAAAGAACCTAAAGCGGCATCCGGGAAAAACGGCATTTAAATTAATCTTAAATGATGTTCATAAAAAATTAAAGGTCAATCTAATAGCTACGAGCTACGGAATTGAGGTAAACCCAGAACTGGTCCGGTTTCTGGAAAATACGCCCGGCATTGGAATGATGGTACAAAGTGTATAGGCTGACAACTTTTGCACAAGATGTGTCAGGCAGACCGGAATAGGCCACACGGAACTAAATTTGCATCTTCTTTATAAAAAATAAACCATGGCAAAAGAATTTACCGATCAGAATTTTAAGACCGAAGTACTCGAATCATCTAAATTGGCCCTGGTCGATTTTTGGGCAGAATGGTGCGGTCCCTGCAGAGCGATCGGTCCTGTAATTGAGGAACTCTCTAAAGAATACGATGGTAAGGTAAATGTTGGCAAACTCAACGTCGATCATAATCCCGAAGTATCCATGAACTATGGCATCACCTCTATTCCTGCAATCTTATTTATCAAAAACGGCCAGGTAGTAGACAAATTGGTAGGTGCGCAACCCAAGGCAAATTTTGTAAAGAAGATAGAGGCGCATATCTAAGCAGCCGTTCTTCACTTACATCCTTACATGAGTATGCCCGCTATGGATGCGGAGAGGTATGAAGCCAGCGTTCCGCATAGCAGGGCTTTGAATCCCAGCTTGGCCAGGTCGGCTCTTCTCTCTGGTGCCAGAGCACCGATTCCACCGATCTGCATGCCCACGGAGCTAAAATTGGCAAAACCGCAAATAGCGATGCTCACGATCCACAATCCTTTGGTCGTAACAATGGGAACAGCCTTGGACGTAAGGTTCGAGAAAGCTACAAACTCATTGATGGTAAGCTTTTGACCCAACAACGTGGCGGCAGAATTTACATCTACAGAGGGAATACCCATGGCCCAGGCAAACGGGTAAAAAAGTTTGGCAAAAATGTAATTTAAACTAAGATCGAAGTGGGGCGCAAAAAGATGACCCACCTTTAACAAGGTCCAATCAATAAGCGTGATGACCGCAATAAATCCGATCAGCATGGCAATCACGTTCATGGCGATCTTAAATCCATCGCCGGCACCATGCGAAATTGCATCGATCACATTGACATAATTACTTTTTACCTCGAGCTTCACCTTTCCCATGGTCTGGCTCTCTTCCGTCTCGGGCCATACGATCTTGGAAATGACCAACGCCCCGGGAGCGGCCATTAAACTGGCCATGATCAAGGTGGGTGCCAGGTCCATACCGGCTTTGGTGCCCATATTGGCGTACACGATCAGAATACCGCCGGCAATACAAGCCAGACTTCCGCTCATGGAGGCCAGCAGTTCGCTTTTTGTCATCGAAGGCAAATAAGGCCTGATCATTACCTGCGCTTCTACTTGGCCCACAAATGCACTGGCCACATTACTGAGAGCTTCGGCTCCACTGACCCGCATGACCTTGTTCATGGCACGAGCGATCAGTGAAACAAGACGCTGCATAAGTCCGATATGATAGAATACAGCTACCAATGCGCAAACCAATACGATGGTGGCGGTAACATTAAATGCAAAGACGAACGAATCGGGAGCCCGATAATTTTGGGCAGTTCCCTCGGCCCCAATGGTGGCCACTCCGCCATACACAAAATCGACACCGGCCTTCGAGAACTGTTCCAACTTGCCGATACCACGTCCTACTTGTTGAAAGAACCACTGCACAGGCCCTACTTTAAAGATCAACAAGGCTATGGATACCTGTAAAAGAATACCGCTGATGACCAGACGGACATTGATCTTTTTTTTGTTGTTAGAGAACAAAAAGGCGATCCCCAAGATCATGACTATCCCGATAATACCTTGCAAACGTTCCATAAGCAGCGCGGTTTGATAGAACGAAAGATAGTAATTTTTAAACAACGATCAACAAGACAAAGGTGCCAGCCGAATTCAACTTACCTTTGCCGCCACGCATTATTTTCACCATGATCACGCATCGTCATTTACCCGCATCGCTGTCTCGTATCGCCGAAAAAGTAAGCGCCGGTGAGCGCATCTCCGACGCGGAATGCCTGACCCTTTTTAAAGAGGGAAGCCTGGGGTTGGTAGGCGCCCTGGCCAACGAGATCAAAGAGCGGTTGCACGGCAACAAGGTCTACTTTAACAGAAACTTTCATATCGAGCCCACCAATGTATGTGTATTTAGCTGCCAGTTCTGTGCCTACAGCCGACTGTACGCAAATCGCGAAGAAGGATGGGAACTTAGCATCGATCAAATGCTACACCTGGTTAAGCGCTACGATGGCAAACCGGTTACCGAGGTTCATATCGTGGGAGGTGTACATCCCAAGATGGACCTCGCATTTTTTAGCGAACTGCTGCAAGCCATCAAAGCGCATCGGCCTTCTTTACACATCAAAGCGTTTACCGCAGTGGAGTACGACTACATGTTCAGAAAAGCCAAGGTGAGCGTAAAAGAAGGATTACAACGATTGATGGAAGCCG
>JBILFN010000046.1:0-12044 GCA_044351575.1 Chitinophagaceae bacterium | reverse complement strand
CGCGAATCGTGTCATCGAAAAAGACGGTCTATGGCATCAACACCGGCTTTGGCATTCTGGCCAATACAGCCATCGCTGAATCTGATACGGCCATCCTTCAGCATAAGATCTTACAAAGTCATAGTGTGGGAGTAGGTCAGGCATTGCCTCCCGAGGTAGCCAAATTGATGCTCATCACAAAGGTCCATTCGCTGGCCAAGGGGTACAGCGGTATACGACTTTCTACCCTCGAACGTATTATTTGGCATATTGACAATAATGTAATTCCGGTAGTGCCCGAAAAGGGTAGCGTAGGGGCCTCCGGCGATCTGTCTCCGCTCTCCCATCTTTTTTTACCACTCATTGGGCTTGGAGAGTTGTTGGTGTCGGGTACACAAGACAAAGGCTACGAGCGGGTGCCTGCGTCAGACTACCTATTGGCTAGAGGAATCGCCCCCGTATCGTTGGGTCCCAAAGAAGGACTGGCGCTTATTAACGGCACCCAGTTTATTTTGGCTTTTGCCATCAAGGCGGTGCAGCGGCTGCATAATTGCCTAGAGGCTGCCGATATTATTGGCGCCATGAGTCTCGAAGCACTTACAGGCACAAAGGCTCCTTTCGATGCTCGCTTACACGCACTCAGACCTTACGCCGGCAGTCAGCTTGTGGCCCAGCGGCTTCGGTTACTCCTGAACGATTCGTCTATCATGAACAGCCATGCAGATTGCGCTCGTGTGCAAGATCCGTACTCACTTCGCTGTATGCCACAGGTACACGGTGCCTCTCGTAATAGTTGGTTACACCTGGCCGAGGCAACGCAGATCGAATTGAATTCCGTAACCGATAATCCGGTGTTGCTCGAGGGAGGAGAAACGATCAGTGGGGGAAATTTTCACGGACAGCCATTGGCCATACCACTCGATTACGCCAGCGTGGCGGCGGCAGAGCTGGGTAATATCAGTGACCGACGTTGTTATTTATTGCTCGAAGGAAAATGGGGGCTTCCTGTATTGCTTATGAATAATGTGGGGCTCAACAGTGGTTTTATGATACCACAGTACACAACGGCTGCTCTTGTTACCGAGAACAAGACCCTTTGTTTTCCGGCGAGTGCGGATAGTATCCCTACTTCACTGGGCCAAGAAGATCATGTGTCGATGGGGAGTATCAGTGGTCGAAAACTGGGGCAGATCATCGATAATCTCGAGTACATTCTGGCGATCGAGTTAATGTCTGCCGCACAGGGTATGGAGTTTAGAAGACCTCTCAAAAGTTCGAAAATATTAGAATTCGCACACTCGTATGTGCGTAATAATGTGAGTTTTGCACAAGAAGATCGAATATTTGCTTTAGATGTAGAAAAAATTACTTCCTCTATTCGCTCCTTTGATTTTGTTAGGCAGGTCAGCCAATTTGCAGAGGCCTCGGGCCAACCGCTCAACCAGGGATATGAGCAGTTTGGGCTATAATCTGGTTCGCATATTCTTTTACTCACTAAGTATTCGGTCGGCTGTTTCGAGCGCCAGTTGCACCATTGGTAACAATGCTTTTTCGCGCTGATCGGAACTGATCTTTTGTTTGGCTTCGATCAGGTCCGATACGGTAAGCAGGCAAGCTGCGTTCTTGCCACATTGCTTTGCGTTGGCAAAAAGGGCGAACGATTCCATCTCTACAGCCAGGCAGTTGTGTTGTAGTGCCAATGGCGAGAATCCCTTTTGATTAGAGTAGAACACATCGCTGGAATGAATGGCCCCGCGAAGCAAGGGTAAATTTTTTTGTTCGGCTACGTTGTTGATCGTTTCAAAGACACTTCCCTGGCAGCCGATCACCGATTCGCTAAATCCCCACGCATGCAAGGCGAATGTAGATTCACTGACCGCCTCTTTTACGTTGATCAGGTCAAAGAGTTGTAAACTCGGGTCATAGGAACCGCAAGTACCGATCCGGATGATCGTATCGACCGAATACTCGGTGAATAGTTCGTAGGAGTAGATACCGATCGAGGGGCAACCCATGCCGCTGGCCCCTACACTGATCCGTTTATTTTGATAAAGCCCGGTATAGAATAAGCAATTGCGGGTATCGCTTACCAGACGGGGAGAAGATAAAAAGGTATCGGCAATAAACTTAGCCCTGAGCGGATCGCCCGGAAGCAAGACTAGCGGGGCTATATCGCCAGGTTTGGCACTAATGTGTATGCTCATGGTGAATGCTTCACCGACAAGATATGTATTTTTGCCATTCGATTAAAAAGCTTGTCATGATTACCACATCCGTAACTCCAGCGCTCCCATTTAAAACACCCACCGGTACAACGCTTCATTGCAAAGGATGGGTGCAAGAAGCTGCGCTTAGAATGTTGCTCAATAATCTGGATCCTGCGGTAGCGGAAAGACCCGAGGAGCTCATCGTTTATGGAGGAAGAGGTAAGGCTGCCCGTAACCAAGAAGCGTTAGAGAACATCATTCGTTCATTGTTGGTATTAGAGAACGACGAATCGCTACTGATACAAAGTGGTAAACCCGTTGCCATTTTAAAGACACACCCCGATGCGCCCCGGGTGTTACTCAGTAATTCGCAATTGGTCCCTAACTGGGCCACGTGGAGTCATTTCGACGAGTTGGAGAAAAAGGGGTTGATGATGTACGGACAAATGACCGCCGGCAGTTGGATCTATATAGGTTCGCAGGGTATCGTACAAGGAACGTACGAAACCTATGCTGCGGCAGCCGACAAAGATTTTGGCGGAACCTTAAAGGGAACCCTCAATGTTACGGCCGGCTTGGGTGGAATGGGAGGTGCCCAACCCCTGGCCATTACCATGAACGAGGGAGTTGCCCTTGTCGCAGAGGTAGAGGAATGGCGTATCGACAAGCGGGTAGAGACCCGTTATCTCGATGAGAAGTGCACCGATATCGACCTGGCCATAGAAAAAGCCTTGCAGTATAAGGCACAAGGTATGGCGCGCAGCATTGGTGTGCTTTGCAATGCCATCGAACTGCTCGAGCGGCTTATTCAAAAAAATATCATTCCCGATACGCTTACCGATCAGACCAGCGCACATGATCCACTCGTAGGATACTGGCCGCATCAGCTTTCTTACCCCGAGGCCATGGCTCTTCGCGAAAAAGACCCCGCCGCCTATACGAAACTTGCTTATCATTCCATGTATCACCATGTTTCGCTGATGGTGCAATTGATGAAAAAAGGTGCCATTACGTTCGACTATGGCAATAATATCAGGGCTCGTGCAAAGGAGTATCAACAGCAATATTTGGCGGGCGATACGCTTGATTGCTTTGCGTTTCCCGGATTTGTTCCGGCGTATATCCGTCCACTTTTTTGCGAGGGCAAGGGACCTTTTCGCTGGGCAGCGCTCAGTGGCGATCCTGCCGATATCGCTGTTACCGACGAGTTGATCCTTTCGTTATTTCCCGAGAACAAAGGGCTTAATCGCTGGATGAAAATGGCCAAAGAAAAGATCGCCTTTCAAGGATTACCCGCACGAATCTGTTGGCTGGGACAAGGCGAGAGAGAAAAAGCCGGCCTGGCCTTCAATGAGCTGGTACGCACCGGAAAGGTCAAAGCCCCCATCGTTATTGGCCGAGATCATTTGGATACGGGTAGTGTGGCCAGTCCCAATCGCGAAACAGAGGCGATGCTCGATGGTAGCGATGCCGTGGCCGACTGGCCTATTTTAAATGCGCTTGTCAATGCTGCCGGTGGTGCCAGCTGGGTCAGTTTGCATCATGGGGGCGGAGTGGGCATGGGGTATAGTATTCATTCCGGTATGGTGATCGTGGCCGATGGAACGGCACAAGCCGCTGCCCGGTTGTCGAGGGTACTTCGAAACGATCCGGGCATGGGCGTTATTCGTCATGCCGATGCAGGATACGACATCGCTAAAAAAGTGGCCATCGAAAAGGGGTTGGATCTGCTCGAAAAATTAAAATAACATCGGTCGTATTCTTAGAGGCTCTTTCTAGTTTTTACGTACCGGGTGTTTGTAACGGTTAGATTAATTAACGATACGAGTCGTCTGCTGATCGGGTTTGGCATATGAGTACCGGTCGATCATTGTGGTCTTGTAATAGCCGTCAATTCCAAGAGAGGCGAGACTGCCTACATGCGCAAGATCGACGAATCCGTCTGGCCGAACAGCAATGCTTGGAACATAAATGTCTTTCACCGATCCTACTACCAGATAAGTATTGTTCTTTTTGAGCGGTATTATCTCTTGCAACTCCAGTGCATAGCGCACCTTGCTTTCCTTTACAAAAGGCGCTTTGCAACCATCTGTCCATAGCGGGGTAAGACCCGTTTTTTCGAACTCGCTCACGCCGATCGCGTATTTGGCACTGGTCTGGTGAGCTTGCTCTACAAAATCCTCGTGTATATGATTGATGGTATAACAGTGCGTATTTTCGATGTTGGCCAATGTGTGCGGAGAAGCCTCGCGTGGACGATTGATAAAACCGATCAGCGCTGGATCGGCACCCAAATGAACGATGTTGCTAAAGATGGCCAGGTTGGGGTTGTTCGCATTGTCGACGGTACCGATCAGGCTTACCGATTTAAAGCCGCTGATCGAGTTGATAAAGTTGCCTCGGTAGAATCTGTCCCAACTTTTGACCTCTTGTATGGTATAATGCCTCATCAAGAGTGTTTAACAAGCTTGTTTAAAAAAGGTTAAATAATTAACGAGTATTTTTGAGAAATGGGTTGGTTGATTGTAAATCAGGTTTTTAAGCAACTGCAAGGGAGTGCCTCTGTGGGAGAGATCAGTTTTGCACTGACTGCCGGTCAGCGTTTGGGTATTGCTGGTGAAACGGGAGCCGGTAAATCATCGTTGTTAAAAATAATTGCGGGTCTTTTACAGCCAGACAGCGGGCAGGTTGTTTTTGAAGGGGAGCGCGTACTTGGTCCGGAGGAGCGATTGTTGCCGGGTCATGCCGCTATCGCCTACCTCAGTCAGCATTTTGAGTTGATCAATCATTACCGAGTCGAAGAGTACTTGGCCTTGACCTCTTTGCTGTCTACCAGCGAGGCAAAGAGATTGTATGCCTTATGCGGTATCGATGCGTTGTTGAAAAGAAAGACCACG
This sequence comes from Chitinophagaceae bacterium, assembly GCA_044351575.1. Classification (GTDB taxonomy): domain Bacteria; phylum Bacteroidota; class Bacteroidia; order Chitinophagales; family Chitinophagaceae; genus JJ008. Next base: position 6,961 of record JBILFN010000046.1, on the reverse strand, counting down.
CAGCTATCGGGAGGAGAGCGACAGCGAGTTGCTTTGGCGGCCGCCCTTGGAAAAAAGCCTCGCTTGTTATTACTGGACGAACCTTTCTCTAACCTCGATACCGGACAAAAAGAAAAGATAAAGGAGGTATTGATTGGCATCGAGAAAGAAGCGGTACTAACTCCGCTGATCGTCTCTCACGATGCATCCGATCTGCTGTCTTGGGCCGATACGATCCTATTGGTACAACACGGAAAAGTAGTACAGCAAGGTTCTCCTCGGTCGCTTTATATTGATCCCGTCAATGCTTATTGCGCAGGCTTGCTGGGGCCTTATACCCCGGTATCGACCGATTGGTTGACCTCATTGACCCCACGAACTGTCAATTCCGACTCTACGCTGATCTACCTTCGACCAGAACACCTGGAGATCGAGCTTCAACAGCCACAGCGGGCGGCTGCTCCGGCTACGGTAACAGAGGTCCATTTTATGGGATCGCATTTTCTGGTTCAATTATGGTGCAATGGTCAGCTGGTCAGGGCCAGTACGCGGTTAAATTCACTTGAAAAGGGCCAGGAGGTTTTTATTTTTATAAGGGATTGGCCCTGGTAAATCTTCCCACAATTTTTCTGTTTTCATGTGAATAACTGGGGCTGGAACCCCTGTTACATTCTGCTCTTTTCCCGTTAAATTCGCAGCAGGCTTTCCCTATTAAATTGATGTATTGTGAGATTAAAGAGCTTAGAAATCAAGGGCTTCAAGAGTTTTGCTGATAAAACGGTCATAAACTTCGACGATAATATTACCGGAATCGTAGGTCCCAATGGATGCGGTAAATCGAATATCGTGGACAGTATCCGCTGGGTGATCGGTGAACAAAAGATCAGTCAGCTTCGCAGCGAGAACCTCGACAGTCTCGTCTTCAATGGATCTAAGACCAGAAGTGCCAGTGGACTCGCAGAAGTGAGTCTTACGTTCGAAAACACCCGAAATCTGCTGCCTACCGATTTTAATGTGGTGACCATCACCCGAAAATTTTATAAGAACGGAGAGAGTGAATATCGCCTCAATGATGTGCAATGCCGGTTAAAGGACATTCAAAATCTTTTCTTGGATACCGGTATCAGCACCGATAGTTATGCCATCATCGCGCTCGACATGGTCGATGACCTGATCAAGGATAAAGACAACAGCCGCCGAAAAATGCTCGAGCAAGCGGCCGGCATCTCAATATACAAGACACGGAAGAAAGAGGCAAAATCAAAGCTGGAGGCCACAGAGCAAGACCTGGCTCGTATCGAAGATCTCTTGTTCGAGATCAATAATCAATTAAAATCACTCGAGAGCCAGGCTAAGAAAGCAGAGAAATACCACGAGATCAAAAAGGAATATCGCGAGGTTAGCATCGAATTGGCCAAAGCGTCGCTCGAAGGATTCAATCTGTCTTATAAAGAGCTGACCGAGCAGCAAGAAAAAGAGACGAATCGCAGAGTAGAGATCGAGGCTGCCATTGGTTCTCAAGAGGCGGCCCTCGAAAACGAAAAGCTTTCTTTTATCGAAAAAGAGAAGGCCCTGCAGCGAATGCAACAGGCGTTCAACGACCTGCAGCAGACAGTTCGTTCTAAGGAAAATGACAAGAACCTGGCTTCTCAGCGCATAGACCACCTTTCTGAGAAGCAAGCTTCCCTGCAAGCTTTTTTAACCAAGGCCGAAGGACAGTTACAGGGTATAGTCGAAAGCATCGCTTTTACCAACACACAGGTAGCAGAGGAAGAAAAAGCCCTCAAGGTTCTTGAGGCCGAGTTGGGACAGCGTCAAGAAAGCATGGAGCAGGCGCGGATGCACATGGAACAAAAAAGGGCGGCTCTTGAACAGTTGCGCGGGCAGTATCAACAAACGCAGCGACAGCAATTTGATGCAGAGAAAAGAGTGGCCGTTGCCGATACCTCGGTACAAAATCTACAGCGCACACTTCAACAACTGGAAGTTGAGCGAGTGCAGCGCGCCTCGCAATTGGAGCAGCTCGACGCGGAGCGTATTGAAAAGGAGAAGAATCTTTTAGAACGAAAGACCGACCTGGAACAGCTGCAGCAGCACCAGGATCACACCAAAGAACAGATCTTGCAAACCCAGGCAATCTTAGAAGGATTGCGCAATGAGTTGGCAGAGGAGAGTCGCAAGCTCGACGCCAAAAAGAATGAGCATGCGCTGCTTAAAAGCATGATCGATTCCATGGAAGGCTATCCGGATTCTGTAAAGTTTTTGCATAATAACAAAGAGTGGAAGCAGCAGGTGCCCATCCTTTCCGATATCTTATACGTTAAGGAGGAATACCGTAAGGCGCTCGAAAATGTACTGGAACCCTACCTTAGCTATTATGTGGTGGGCAACTTGCAAGAAGGGCTAGATGCCGTTCATTTGCTCGATAAGCACCAGAAGGGAAAAGCTAATTTCTTTTTGCTCGATCAGATCAATGCCAATGTGCAACAAGAAGACAAGCACCAGTTGCCAGGTGCCATTGCTGCACTTAGCGTAGTAGAAGTAGAGGAGCCCTATCAGAAACTGGCCCGCCATTTACTCGACCATGTATTTATCGCCGAGAGCGAAGGAGCGTTGGATAACAGCAATGGCTTTGTGGTCATTGAAAAGCAGGGGCGTTATGTAAAAGGAAAATTCTCATTGACGGGCGGAAGCGTAGGAATTTTCGAGGGCAACAAGATCGGAAGAGCCAAGAATTTGGAAAAGCTGCAAAATGAGATCAATAGCCAGCAGGCCGTTGTGGATTCGTTGCGGGCCCGCATTCAGACCCGCCATAACGAAGTGATCGCTTTTAATGAGGACCTGCGCGAAACGGCATTGCGGCAAGCCGAAAAGGACATTTTGCAACTTACCAACGAAGTGTTTGCCCTTCAAAACAAGTTGGAAAACCTTATAGCCACACAGCAAAGCAGTGCTGCCAAGATCACCGAACTACAGCAACAGGTCGATCAGACCCTTCAGTCTGTGGCCGGTGTACGCGAAGAATTTGAGCAGCTAAATGCTGTTTTTGCCGGGTTGCAGGTTTCATTGCAAGAAGCAGAGACTGCTTTTCGTGCCGGTGAGCAAACATTCAATGAGAGCAGCGTACAATTCAATGAATTCAATCTATCGCTGACCCGCCAGCAAAATAAGATCGGCGCATTGCTGCAAGAGGCTACGTTCAAGAATAACCAACTTACCGATCTGCAGACCCAGATCGAGCAAAGTCAATTGCAACAAGGTGAAACCTTGCAGTCGACCGAACAGTCCCGCGAGCAATTGGTGGAGATCGAGCAAAGTCTGCTCGAGCTGATGCGTAAAAAGGAACAAGACGAAAAAGCGCTTAACGAGGCCGATCAAGCGTATTATGTGCTTCGCAACGACCTGAGCGAAAAGGAAAGTGCCATTCGTCATCAAAGTAAAGAAAAAGAGCAGATCGAGTTCTTATTAGCGGCCATCAAGGATAAGCTTAACGACCTTAAGTTGCAGCTGGCCGGTATGAAAGAGCGGCTCAGCGTAGAGTTCAGGGTCGATCTGGAACAGATATTGGGAGAAGCCCGTATTTCAGAGACGGCCCTCGATGAGTTACAAGCCTCGGCCGATCGTATGAAAAAGCGTTTGGAAAATCTGGGTGAGGTCAATCCGACCGCTATCGAGGCCTTTACCGAAATGAAAAAGCGCTACGATTTTATAGTAGAGCAAAAAACCGATCTGGTAACGGCCAAGGATAGTTTACTCAAAACGATCGAAGAGGTCGAGGCAACGGCCAACCAAAAATTCCTGGACACTTTCGAGCAGGTGCGGGGGCATTTTCAAAACGTGTTCAAGACCTTGTTCACCGAAGATGACCAATGCGATCTCGTATTGGAAGATCCTACCAATATAGCCGAAAGCGGTATCGATGTAGTGGCCAAGCCTAAAGGAAAGCGTCCTACCTCCCTTACCCAATTGAGCGGGGGAGAGCGTACCCTTACTGCCACGGCCTTGTTGTTTGCGATCTACCTGATAAAGCCCGCTCCTTTTTGTATTCTCGACGAGGTAGATGCCCCGCTCGATGATGCCAACGTGGGCAAGTTTACCAATATGATCCGTCGGTTCAGCGAAAACTCACAGTTCATTATTGTGACACACAATAAGATGACCATGAGCACCGTGGATGTGATCTACGGGGTCACGATGCAAGAGCCCGGTGTGAGTAAGTTGGTGACGGTAGATTTTAGAAGTTTGCAGCAAAATTGATCGACCACTTAGCCATGAGGTTTATATGCGCTTTTGTAATACTGTGCAGTTTCCCGGTTACTGTGATGGCCCAGGGGCAACCCGAAGGAATTTTTTTGGGAGCCAAGGCGCCTGATTTTACAGCCATCGATCAGTTCGGTCGTGAGATCAATTTGCGCCAATTGGCCAAACGAGAACCTGTGCTGTTGGTCTTTTACCGTGGATACTGGAGTCCTTCTTGCATTCGACTGCTAACGCGTTTGCAAGATTCCCTTTCTTATTTTACCGATCGTCAGATCAGCGTAGTGGCCATCAGTCCCGAATCGGACTCTTGCCGTTCATTGACGTTACAGAAGACCAGGGCAGGTTTTTCGTTGGTATGGGATTCGGCTCATCTCATTGCTAAACGCTACGATGTACTGCAAGAACTTTCGGAGTCGCAACTGGCCCGCTATCGCAGCGGCGGAATCGATCTGGTCAAACTCAACGCACCCAACACGCCAAAACTCCCGATAGCCTCGGTCTTTTTGATAGGAAAGGATTACACGGTCACATATCGTTTCTTTGACCCCGATCAAAAGAGAAGAATTAGTGTAAAAGAGTTGTTGCAACAGTAGCGGCTCAATTGGTATATTTGCCTGCCCCTTATATTTATGGCAAAAGAAAAAGATAGTTCCCTGTTCGAATATACAGAAGACAGCATCCAGTCGCTCGACTGGAAACAACACATACGTCTTCGCCCCGGTATGTACATTGGTAAATTAGGAGATGGTTCTTCTCCTGACGATGGCATCTATGTACTGGTCAAAGAAGTGATGGACAATTGTATCGATGAGTACACCATGGGGTTCGGAAAATCGATCGATCTGCACATCGAAGGAAAAACAGTCACGGTCAGGGACTATGGCCGAGGTATCCCCTTGGGCAAGGTGGTCGACGTGGTCAGTAAGATCAACACCGGTGCCAAATACGATAGCAAGGCCTTTCAAAAGTCGGTAGGTTTGAACGGGGTCGGTACCAAGGCCGTCAACGCCTTGAGTAATTATTTCAAAGTCATGGCCGTTCGCGATGGTAAAGAGAAGACCGCCGAGTTTTCGAGAGGCGAGTTGGTCAAGGAGCAAAAAGAGGCCAAGACCGCAGAGCCCAATGGCACGCTGGTCTCGTTTACGCCTGACGATACCGTTTTTAAGAATTTTCGCTTTTTGCCAGAGTTCCTCGATAACCAGCTGTGGAATTATTGTTTTTTGAATGCGGGTCTCAAGATCAACTTTAATGGCAAGACCTACCATAGCAAGAACGGACTGCTCGATCTTTTACAGCGCAAGACCAACGAAGATGAGATCCGCTATCCCATTATTCATTTGATCGGTAACGATATAGAAGTAGCCCTTTCGCATACGAACGACTATGGAGAGGACATTTATAGTTTTGTAAATGGGCAACACACTACACAAGGGGGAACGCACCAGCAGGCTTTCCGCGAAGCTTATGTAAAGACGATCCGCGATTTCTTTAAAAAGGATTACGATGCCTCCGATATTCGTACGGGTATCGTGGCAGCGGTATCCGTACGGGTGGTAGAGCCGGTGTTCGAATCACAGACCAAGACTAAGTTGGGATCCGTTAACGTAGATGTCGATGGACCCAGCATGCGTCAGTTCGTCGGCGATTTTTTGGCCAAGGAGTTGGATAACTACCTGCATAAGCATCCTGCGGTAGCCGATGCGCTTAAGAAGCGCATTGAGCAAAGTGAGCGGGAAAGAAAAGAACTGGCCGGCATCAAGAAACTCGCTAACGAACGGGCCAAGAAGGCTAATCTGCACAACCGAAAACTCCGCGATTGTCGCTATCATTTAAACGACGATGCGCCCGCTCGTGGCAAAGAAGATTTCATAGCCCGCCAAAAAGAGACAACCATTTTTATAACCGAAGGGGATAGTGCCAGTGGTTCCATCACCAAGGCCAGAAAGGTAGAGACGCAGGCGGTCTTTAGTTTGCGCGGCAAGCCGCTCAATTGTTTTGGCCTTACCAAAAAAGTGGTCTACGAGAACGAGGAGTTCAATCTTTTGCAACATGCATTGAATATCGAAGAGGGGCTTGAAGGCTTACGGTATAACAATGTAGTGATCGCCACCGATGCCGATGTGGACGGTATGCACATTCGGCTGCTATTAATGACCTTCTTTTTGCAATTCTTTCCCGATCTGGTCAAGCACGAAAAGGTGTATGTGCTGGATACCCCTCTTTTTCGCGTTCGTAACAAGCAAGAAACCATCTACTGTTACACCGAGCAAGAGAAGCTGGCGGCTGTAAAAAAACTTGGCCAAAAGCCCGAGGTAACACGCTTTAAGGGATTAGGAGAGATAAGCCCCGATGAATTTGCACAGTTTATTGGCCCCGATATGCGTAAACAACTGATGCGACTCGAGCAGGGCGATCATGTTCAGCAGTTGCTGGAGTATTATATGGGAAAGAACACACCCGACCGACAGGAGTTTATTATCGATAACCTGCGTATTGAATCCGACAAGCCTCTGGAAACCGAATTCGATAAGTGATGTTTGATTTTCATGCCGACCGTAAGCGCTACTTCGAGATGCAATATCTTACTGCAAAGGGATATGTGCTTCCCTTCATCGAGCAATATGTGCCGGTGACCCCAGGTCTTCGTGTGCTCGAGATCGGAGCCGGCGAGGGGGGAGTGTTGAACGCTTTTTTGGAGAGGGGTTGCCAGGGAGTTGGGGTA
>JBILFN010000129.1:0-4393 GCA_044351575.1 Chitinophagaceae bacterium | reverse complement strand
CGCACCACCTTGCAGGCGCTCTATGCTATTTACGATAATTGTAATTCGCTTCATACCAATGCTTACGACGAAGCAATTACAACCCCAACCGAAGAAAGTGTACGTCGCGCCATGGCCATTCAGCTGATCATCAATCGAGAACTGGGTTCTGCCAAGACCGAAAACATGACACAGGGTTCTTTTGCAGTCGAAGAGTTGACTTCGCTGGTCGAAGAGGCTGTGCTAGCCGAGTTCGATCGCCTTACCGAGCGCGGTGGAGTATTGGGCGCTATGGAAAGAATGTATCAGCGCAATAAGATCCAAGAAGAGAGTCTTTATTACGAGCATCAAAAGCATACCGGTGAGTTGCCTATTATTGGCGTCAACACGTTTTTGAACAAAAAGGGATCACCCACTATTATTCCCGGCGAGGTCATTAGAAGCAATGAGGAAGAAAAAGAGCAGCAGATCAATAATCTCCGCGCCTTTCATACACGCCATGCGGCCGCGTCTGCTGGCAAGTTGCAGCGACTGCAACAGGTGGCCGTCGAAAACGGTAATTTGTTTGCCGAGCTGATGGAGACTGTCAAGTACTGCTCTCTTGGGCAGATCACACATGCACTTTACCAAGTGGGTGGGCAGTATCGAAGGAATATGTAGCCTGAAATCAGTATCTTCGTTAGCGAAATTTCTTATTTAGAATTAATGCTCACCAGTTTTGCGTTTTACCGATTTTAATTTTCATCCTTCCCTGATGGAAGGAATTGAAGCCTCTCACTACGAAACCGCTACTCCCGTTCAAGAAAAAGTGATCCCTCCTATTTTAGAAGGGCGCGATATTATTGCCTCTGCCCAGACCGGTACGGGCAAGACCGCGGCTTTTTTGTTACCCGTCATGAACCGATTGCTGACCGAACCACTGGATGGAGCGGTTGGTGCCCTCATCGTCGTTCCTACACGCGAGTTGGCCATACAGATCGCTCAGCACATAGAAGGACTTTCTTATTTTACCAATCTTAGTTCGATTGCCATCTACGGCGGAAGTGACGCGCAAAATTTTGTGACCGAGAAAAAAGCGCTCCAAATGGGTGCTGATATTATTGTTTGCACCCCCGGTCGCATGATTGCTCACCTCAACATGGGCTATGTAAATTTTAAGCAGCTTCGTTTTTTGGTGCTCGACGAAGCCGATCGCATGCTCGATATGGGTTTTCAAGATGACATCAACAAGATCATCAATCATCTTCCGGCTAAGCGACAGAATCTTTTATTCTCGGCTACTATGCCAGAGAAGATCCGTGCACTGGCTCGTCGTATTTTGGTAGATCCTATCGAAGTAAATATTGCTATTTCTCGACCGCCCGATAAGATCGTGCAACGTGCTTATGTGGTTTATGAGCAACAGAAGATCCCCGTTATTCAACATATATTAAAGACGATCCCGTATAAGAATGCCCTTATCTTTTGCAGTCGCAAGCAAACCGTAAAGGAATTAACAAGGCAGTTGAAGCGAGCTGGCACGGTAGTCGAGGAAATTCACAGTGATCTTGAGCAGTCGCAGCGAGAAAATGTGCTGAGCACCTTTGCCAGTGGTCGCGTTCCTTTGTTAGTCGCTACCGATATTCTTAGTCGGGGAATCGATATCGATACCATCGATTTGGTTATTAATTATGATGTGCCATCGGATGGAGAAGATTATGTGCATCGCATCGGGCGCACCGCGCGCGCCGAAGCTGATGGTACTGCGTATACGCTGATCAGTGAAATGGATCAACGCAAGTTTGGGGCTATTGAGCAGTTGATTGGAAAAGAAGTTGATAAAGTGCCCGTACCTGATTCTTTAGGACCAGCTCCTGCATATGATCCCAAGCGAAAAAGTAGTGGCGGCGGTGCACATCGGGGAAGAGGATCAGGAAGAGGTGGACACGGCAGAGGTCCCGGTGGCAGTTCGCATCGGCAAGGCCCATCACGTGGCGGTACCGGTAATGTTGGCAGATCTACACCCGGCGCCAATTAAGCTGCTTCGTAACAAGTTTAAATCTGTTATATGAATAGATTTTTTCGTCTTGCGCAAGTCGGCGTATTGATCTGGGTCTTGATCTTAGTTTTCAGTGGATGCACCACGCATAAATATGCAGCCACCAACCGCGTTTACAAAAAACAAGTTCGTTCGTTTGCCAAGCTACTGCGCACATATCCTATTAAAGATTCATTTGCTACGGCTACGCCCTGGGTGGGCACTACTAATTTTTCGATGCGTCGCCCCAGTTTGGTCGTCATTCATCATACCGCACAAAAAAGTTGTGATCAGACGCTGCGCACCTTTACGCTGCCTCGCACAGCCGTAAGTTCTCACTATGTGATCTGTCGAGATGGGACCGTTCATCATATGCTCAATGACTTGCTGCGCGGTCATCACGCCGGCGTAAGCAAGTGGGGTGGTGCCACTGATCTTAACTCCTCAAGTATTGGTATTGAAATCGATAATGATGGCAGCGAACCTTTTAGCCCCGATCAGATCAATAGTTTGCTGAACGTATTGGGCTACTTGAAGCGCGCCTTTAATATTCCTCAAGCCAATTTTGTCGGGCATGCCGATATTGCGCCCGGTCGAAAAGTAGATCCCAGTCGCCGCTTTCCGTGGCAAGAGCTGGCGCGCAATGGATTTGGTCATTGGTATGATACCGTGGGGGTAAAAGTTCCCGATCAATTTAATGCGCTACAGGCGTTGCGCATTGTGGGGTATAATACCGCCAATGAGAAAAATGCAATTCAGTCGTACAAGATCCATTTTGTACCGCAGGATACCACCAAGGTTATTAATGAGGCCGATCGTAAGATCTTGTATAGTTTGGTGGGGAAGTATCAGTGAACCTTGGGCAACTCCCGCCATCGAGTGGTATAGCGTGCAGAGCGGCGGGCCTGTTTCATTTTCCAGGCGCGGTTGGTACCCGAAGCGGCAAAGCGCAAAATACTATCGTGCCGTGCGGCGCTTTGTAGCGGTAAACTAAAGTTGATATTATCGATGGCGAGCATAAGTGGCGAGCGGTCATTTGTTGTGCCGGAGATTTCAAAGAGCGATGCCTGTCTTGACGCTGCGGGTACAATACCTCCCAGTAACACACCCGCTTTTTTATAGGCAGGTCCCTGTTGGTAAATGGCGGTGACCAACTCGAGGGCTTTGTGTAGCAGTACTGCGGTATCGGAGCTGGGTTTATCCATTATCGCATGATTACTAAATGAGGATCCGTAGCGCGATCCTTTTTCGTGCGCGATAATAAATACCGAGAGTTCGCTTGCGGCACTATATTGTCTGCGCAGTTTTTCGGCCGCACGGGCTACATAGGTGGCGATCGCTTCTTTGATCTCTTGCAGTGAATACACTTTGCGACCGAACATACGCGTGGTAGCGATCATCTTTTTTTGCGTACGCTCTTCTTCCATTTCTTTAGAAGGGATACCGCGCAGTTCGCGAATCAGACGCTTACCCACTACACCGCCCAAGTGCACATGGGCAAATGTTTCACTTACCGAAGCCAGTTGCCAGCCGTCGTAGATACTCCACTGCTCTTGGAGTTTGCGGGCATAGCGCCGACCGATTCCCCAGAGATCGCCCACCGCTGTTTTGCGAAGAGCCGTTTCGATGGCAGGAGCCTCTGCTAATACCATCACGCATTGGGTACGGGCTTTGTCTTTTTTGGCTAAGCGATTGGCTAGTTTGGCGAGTGTTTTGGTAGGACCCACGCCCACCGATACTTTAATGCCTGTCCATTGCTCCACCCGTTGTCGAATGGAGAGAGCCAGTGTCGCTAGCGCTTCGGTGCCCAAGTCATCAAGGTCGATAAACGCTTCGTCTACCGAATAGACCTCGACCCTGGCTTCGCCCATCATCAGGCGCAGCGTTTCCATTACACGCCAACTAAGATCGCCATAGAGTTCGTAGTTCGACGAAAACCAAGTGACCCCTTCTTGTTGTAGTAGCGATCGCACTTCAAAGAAGGGAACTCCCATCTGCACTCCGCTTTTCTTAGCCTCATCGCTACGCGAGATTACGCAGCCGTCGTTATTGCTGAGTACCACAACCGGTTTTTGGTCTAATTGCGGAACAAAGAGTCGTTCGCAGGAGCAGTAAAAGTTATTACAGTCTACAATTGCTTTCATAGTTACGGGTCAACATCGCTTTGGCATACGATCGTCAATGATCAAATTTTGCTGAGTACATCGGCGTTCTTATGGAACATAGAACTACCCCTGCGGATGTATCGTATACGTAATAACCCCCCACACCACAAAGTCGCTGAACTCCGCGAGGTTGATGGTCTTGTAGCGACTGTTCTCGGGAATTAAAAACGCCGACGAGAAATTCTTATGAAATCGTCGTACCAGTAGTTCACCGTTGAGCACCGCTACGATA
>JBILFN010000045.1:0-12553 GCA_044351575.1 Chitinophagaceae bacterium | reverse complement strand
ATTATTTATTGGTTACTTCTGCTTTAAAGACAAGGGTCTGTTCGCGAGTGGGCTTGGTATTGGAGGTCACATACACTTGTTTTAATATAAAGCCGTCGCCACTGCCATTATACTTTACACGAATGGTTCCTGTTTGTCCGGGGGCAAAGGGTTGTTCGGGCTTTTCGGGCACTGTGCAACCACAGGTCGCTCCCACGTGTTCGATGATCAATGGTCGATCGCCACTGTTGCGAAATTTCCAGGTAATCTCTATCTCTTTGCCCGGTACCAGTTTGCCCAGCTCTTTTTCGATAGGATCGATCCACTCTATGGTCGTAAAGGTGCTGGTATCGTACGCCACCGTATCGGCCGGAGCCTGTTTTAAAGGAAGGGTGGCCGGATCGAGAGGAGAACCTATGCCATCGGCAGCGGTCACATTGGGGGTTTGTTTGCAGGCCGAAGCGATCAGCAGGGCTGTGCAGGTTGCGAGCATTACTTTTTTTACGTTCATCATGGTGGTAAAATTCGTTAAAACTCAGGATTTACGAAAATCGACCTTACGAAGTTGACCGGCAGCCACCAGGTCTTTGTGAATACTATCCAGAATTCCGTTCACAAATTGTCCGCTCTGTGCCGTGCTATATTCTTTGGCCAGGTCTATGTACTCGTTGATGGTCACTTTAGGCGGTATCGTTTCGAAGAACAAGAATTCGGCCACACCCATTTTCATCATGATCATGTCCAGTTGCGCAATTCGCTCCGGATCCCAGTTCTTGAGTTTGGGTATTATATAAGTTTGAAGTTGTTCCTGCTTTTCCAGCACGGTGCGCAGTAGCTCCATGCCAAATTGTTCTTTATCGCGATCGATGAGTTGTTCGAAGTTCAGCTGGCCCGGCTTGTGTAAATAGCCCGCCAGCAGTTGTACAACGCCTTCCCCGTCATCATCCCAGTCCGAGTACAACTCTTCGATGTAAGAGACGAACGATGCGTTCGCAAGCATCATGTCATTGACGATGAACTCCACTATTTTTCGTTCTGCTTTTTTATCGCGCGAGGGGGTGGCAATGTAGTTGAGATAGTCCTGCGTCTCGCTCAGTTGTAAATAGATCGATTTGATCAACTCTTGCGCCGAAGCCAGCTGTGGCTTAAGTTGGTCGATCTGTTTGAGCAGTGCTTTGTCTTCTAGCATTTGCCATAACAGTTCGTTTCCGGCCAGCTTTGTGTTGATATTCAAGTCGGCCTCGGTGGGTAAATGCTTGGAGGCCTTTTGATGCGCGTATTTTTCGGGATAGCGCAAGATCTCGGTCAGTAACCAAAGCAGATGCACCAGTAAGCGACGGGGTTGATCGTAGTGTTGTCTTAGCAAAGAGGCATGAGCGGCAGCAGAGGGGGCTGTTTCTAAGGTGGTAATGGAGTAGAGTGCCTGCATCACTTTGACCCGTATAGTACGTCTGCTGATCATTTATAAGAGCTTAAGAGGTGCAAAGATAGGTCATTTTGCAACGCCCGGCCTTACCTGATTTTCGCTGAAAAATTGTCAGCGATCGACGAATGGGACCTTCCTGTTAAGTCATTTTTGACAATTTATACTGACAAAAATTACCGCTGCAGCACCGTTTGGGCAGCTGGCATGCTATTTAGGATATATTTGCCGCCCGCCGGGGGGTCACTCCTAACGGGTTAACCATTAAAAACAAAATCAATTTAAGCTATGGCCAAGAAAGTCAATGTTACTCCGCTTCACGACCGTGTGATCGTGAAAGCCGCTGCCGCCGAAGAAAAGACCGCTGGTGGCATCATCATTCCCGACACTGCCAAAGAGAAACCTCAGCGTGGTACAGTTGTTGCTGCCGGGCCCGGCAAAAAAGATGAGCCTGTTACTGTAAAGGCAGGTGATACCGTACTCTACGGAAAATATGCCGGCACCGAAATCCAGATCGAGGGTGTCGATTATCTAATTATGCGCGAGTCCGATATTCTCGCTATCGTTTAATCGTATCGGTAAACCAAACAAGTAACTATCAAACCAAACAATATGGCAAAACAGATTTTCTTCGACATCGAAGCAAGAAATAGAATGAAAAAAGGCGTAGACACACTCGCCAATGCAGTTAAGGTCACGCTTGGACCCAAGGGAAGAAACGTGGTTATCGAAAAGAAATTCGGTGCTCCCCAAGTAACTAAAGATGGCGTGAGCGTAGCCAAAGAAATTGAACTCGAAGATCCCATCGAGAACATGGGCGCTCAAATGGTAAAAGAAGTAGCTTCCAAAACCGCAGACATTGCCGGTGATGGTACCACCACCGCCACCGTTCTGGCCCAGTCCATCATCAGCGAAGGTCTCAAGATGGTAGCCGCCGGCGCCAATCCCATGGACCTGAAGAGAGGTATCGATAAAGCCGTTTCACTCGTGGTCAGCAGCCTGCATGCGCAAAGCCAAACCGTAGGAAGCGACAGCAAAAAGATTCAGCAAGTAGCTACCATCTCTGCCAATAACGATGAGACCATTGGTAAATTGATCGCCGAGGCTTTTGGTAAAGTGGGTAAAGAAGGTGTTATTACCGTAGAGGAAGCCAAAGGGACCGATACAACCGTTGATGTAGTTGAGGGAATGCAGTTCGATCGCGGATACATCTCTCCTTACTTTGTAACGAACAGCGAGAAAATGGAAGCTGAGTTGCAAAATCCTTACATTCTGATCTACGACAAGAAGATCAGCAACATGAAAGATATTCTTCACATTCTCGAGAAAGTGGCACAGGGTGGACGTCCGCTGTTGATCATTGCCGAAGATCTCGAGGGAGAAGCACTGGCTACGCTGGTGGTCAACAAGCTTCGTGGCACATTGAAAGTGGCCGCTGTTAAGGCACCCGGTTTCGGCGATCGTCGTAAGGAGATGCTGCAAGACATCGCGATCCTTACCAAAGGAATCGTTGTAAGCGAAGAGCAAGGCTTTAAGCTGGAGAATGCCGACCTTACTTATTTGGGTCAAGCTGCTTCTGTTACCATCGACAAAGACAATACCACTATCGTTGGTGGCAAAGGAAAGAAAGAAGATATCACAGCCCGTGTTAACCAGATCAAGGCTCAGATCGAGACGACTACATCCGATTACGATCGCGAAAAATTGCAAGAGCGTCTGGCCAAATTGAGTGGTGGAGTTGCGGTTCTCTATGTGGGTGCTGCCACCGAGGTCGAAATGAAAGAAAAGAAAGACCGTGTGGACGATGCCTTGCATGCCACTCGCGCTGCAGTAGAAGAGGGAATCGTACCCGGTGGGGGAGTTGCCTATATCCGTGCCATCGAGTCTTTAGATGCCAAGGTAAAAGGACAGATCGAAGACGAACAAACCGGAATGGCCATTGTACGCCGCGCACTTGAAGAGCCTATGCGTATTCTCACTGCCAACGCTGGTATCGACGGTTCGATCGTGGTGCAGCGAATCAAAGAAGGCAAGGCCGATTTTGGTTTCAACGCCCGTACCGAAGTATACGAGAACCTGTTTAAGGCAGGGGTAATCGATCCTACCAAAGTAAGTCGCGTAGCCCTCGAGAATGCCGCCTCAATTGCCGGTATGTTGCTGACCACCGAGTGCGTGGTAGCGGACAAGCCTAAGAAAGAGGAGCCTCATGCCCATCCGGCCCCTGATATGGGTGGCATGGGAGGATATTGATAATCATACACTTATAATTTTAGTACAAAGGCCTCACCATTCAGTTGGTGGGGCCTTCTTTTTTAAATTTCCCCTTTCGGATTGCTTCTTTTTTTGCGAATTATTCCTACTTTTAATCGCTCGGATAATTTAACATCTCATTTAATTAAATCCACCCATGAGAAATTTTACACTCTTATTTATTTCCATGCTGTTTTTCTCGTCCGTATTTGGTCAGAATCAGCGCTTTTGGACACCTGTTACGGAGTCGAGCCTAGGCTACGACGTTTTCGCGGCCGGTCAGTCCAGACGTCCCGATAATTTCAAGCTGTTCCGCTTGCAAGAGACCTCGTTCAAACAATTGGTTTCTCAAGCACCTCTCGAAGCCGATCAACGCGTAACTCAATCAAACTTTTTGGTAGAGTTTCCCATGCCAGGCGGAGAGATCAAAAAATTCAGGATCGTTAATGCGCCCGTAATGGCACCCGAGCTGCTGGCCCGCTATCCTGGTATTTATTCCTTTTCCGGACAGGGTGTTGACAATCCAGAGGATAACATCAGATTTGACGTTTCCATTCACGGTGTACATGCGACCATTCTCAACCCGCACAGCGAACCTGTTTATGTCGATCGGGTTCACAACGACGTTTACCGCGTGTCCAATAGAAGGGACTATACCGATGTGCCCTCTAGTTTCGAGTGTTTGACAGAGGATATCATCAACCAATCAGGTCCCGGTGAGGAGAATGCAGACGATGGGGTCCTCAGAACGTATCGGTTGGCCATGATTTCGGGTGCTGAATTTTCTTTGCACTTTATTCCCGCCGGAGGATTTCCCACTTTGGCGGATAGCGTTGGCGCCGTTCTCGCTGCGCTCAACAGCCATATGACCCGTGCCAACCAAGTGTACGAAAGAGACTTCGGAGTGCGCATGGTGTTGGTGGCCAACAATAACCTTATCATTTATTTCAACCCTGCCACAGACCCCATAACTAATCCCAACTCTCCGGTTGGTACCACTTCGATGGCCGCTATCGATGCTGCCATTGGTAATGGCAACTATGACATCGGACACACGGTCAGCAAAGGAAGTGACAATGGAAATGCGGGTTGTATCGGTTGTGTGTGCAACAATACCAACAAGGGCAGGGGATGGACAGTGTATAGTAATCCTTCTTTGTTAGAATTTTATGTAATCGATTATCTCGCTCACGAGCTAGGACACCAGTTCGGCGCCAATCACACTTTCTCTTTCAACATCGAAGGCACCGGCGTTAACGTCGAGCCCGGCAGTGGTGTAACGATCATGGGATATGCCGGTATTACCGGACCCACTACCGATGTGGCACCTCATAGTATTGCCATTTTCTCCGTTAAAAGTATCGAGCAGGTTACCAACTATATCAGAAACTCCACCGGAAACTCTTGCGTTGTTTCTACCACCACTGGTAATACGGCGCCTACGGCCAATGCCGGTGCTGACTTTACAATTCCTTTCTCAACACCGTTTAAGTTGACCGGTACGGCTACCGATGCAAATCCCACCAACGTTCTTTCTTATAACTGGGAGCAGATCGATAACAGAACCTCTACGGCCGTTCCTACTGTACCCTCTGCTACTTCAACGGCTACGGGTCCTCATTTTAGGACGTTCTTGGATTATAGCACCCCAGAGAGAATCTTTCCCTCGTTGCAGTACATCCTTAACGGAACCAACAACGATCGTTGGGAAGTATTACCCGCTGTTGCCAAGAACCTCAACTTTAGATTCATTGCCAAAGACAATCATCCCGGTGGCGGAAATACCAAGTCGGACGATATGGTCGTGACCGTTGCCAATCTCGGACCTTTCCTGATCACTTCTCAGAATGTGGCCACTGAATGGACTGCCGGCAATTCGGAGACCATCACTTGGTCTGTAAACGGCACTACTGGTGCTCCTGTAAACTGTGCCAACGTAAGAATTTCTATCTCTACCAATGGCGGCACCAGCTTTACTACCTTGGTGGCCAGCACGCCCAACGACGGATCGGAGTCTATCATTGTGCCCAACACGCCCGGCACCACGGTTCGTATTATGGTAGAGGCTGTCGGCAATATCTTCTTTGATATAAACAATGCCAACATCACTATCGTTCCTCCTCCTTTCGGATTCACCTTTAACCAAACAACGCCTGCCACGGCGGCTTGTCCTGCTCCTGCCAGCATGTCTATTTCACTGGGAACAACCTCCAATGGCGGCTATACCGGAGATGTGGCCTTGAGTGCCACGGGTAACCCTGCCGGCACCACTGTCAGCTTCTCATCCAGCACTATAGCTGTTGGTGCAAGCGCAGATGTTACACTCAATGGAACCAATACGCTGAATGCAGGCACTTATAATATTACCGTTACCGGTACAACTGCCGGCGCGCCTACCCGTACTGCGGTACTTAGCTTTACGGTGCAGCCTGGAAATGGTCCTGCCATTACATCGCAGCCTAGCAACCAAACGGCTTGCGTCGGTGGCAGCGCTACCTTTAGCGTGGCTTCGACCGGCACTTACCAATGGCAAGTGAATACGGGCTCAGGATTTGCCAATATCAGTGGCGCTACCAGTGCCTCTTTGGTGGTGAGCGGTGCGACGGCCTCTCAGAGCGGAAATACCTATCGTTGCATCGTTAACGGGCAGTGCGGAAGTACTACTTCTTCTTCAGCTACTTTAACCGTTAATACGCTCCCTGCCATCGTTAGCAATCCTGCCAACGTTGCAGAGTGTACCGGATCAACCGTTTCTTTTGCGGTGACCGCGTCTGGTACTGCGCTTACTTATCAGTGGCAGGTCAGCACCGACAACGGAGCTACCTACAGCAATATCTCGGGCGCAACGGCCGCTACCTACTCAATTGCATCCGCTGTGTTGTCGCAGAATGGAAATCGTTTCCGCTGCGTAGTATCCGGTGCTTGTACACCTTCTGTTACCTCTACCGCTGCAACGCTTACGTTGAGTGCGGCTCCCACCATCACCTCGAATCCTGTCGCTACGACTACCATTTGCGAGAGAGCCTCAACCAGCTTTGTTGTGGCGGCTACTACTCCTGTAGGTACGCTCACCTACCAGTGGCAAGCTAGTGCCAATGGCGGAGCCACTTGGACCAACATCTCTGGTGCGACCAATGCTACCTACAACCAGACCAATGTTCCTGCTACGCAAAACGGATATCTGTTCAGAGCGGCCGTAACCACCAGTTGCGGTACGATCTTCTCATCGAGTGTGGCCCTTACGGTAAACACTTTCCCTGTCATCAGCTTTGGGGCTGTACCGGCAGAGCTTTGCCGCTCTGACCGTCCTGTTGCGTTGACGGCCTCACCTGCCGGCGGAACATTCAGCGGCAGTGGCGTAAGCGGTTCAACATTTAATCCTTCGGCTGCCGGACTTGGCGAAAAGACAATTACCTATACCGCCTCTAATGCGGGTTGTCAGTCTACCGATAGTCGTATCATCATCGTCGAGCAGTGCGCCGAGCGTCAGATACCGCTCGATAATCCTGCTTCGCTCACGTTGTTCCCCAACCCCAACACGGGTCGATTCGGAGTACGCGTCAATACCGACCTCTATACCAAGTTCGGACTTCGCGTGTACAACAACCTCGGACAACTGATCCGTACCCAGCAGGTGACCGGCGTGTTCTTTGGACAAGTGATCGCGATGGATCTGACACAACTACCCAATGGTACGTACCACCTCTTGTTCAGCAACGACGAGAGAGGCGAGACCATTACCCGAACCATCACGATGGCGATCTACAAGTAATCAGTTCTCTTCTCATAAGAAGCATCCCGCCTGGTTTTACCGGACGGGATGCTTTTTTTTATGTTACCTTTGCCGCCGCAATCTTGTACCTATGATAAGTGTCAAAGATCTTAAGCTCGCCTATGGAAAAAGAGTACTTTTCGAAGAGGTCAACCTCAATTTTACCAAGGGTAATTGTTATGGGGTGATCGGGGCCAACGGGGCCGGAAAAAGTACTTTTTTAAAAATTCTAAGTGGAGAGATCGAGCCAAACAAAGGAAGGGTAGAGATCACCCCCGGTGAGCGAATGGCCGTGTTGCGTCAAAATCAGTTCGCTTTCGACGA
Source organism: Chitinophagaceae bacterium (assembly GCA_044351575.1). GTDB lineage: Bacteria > Bacteroidota > Bacteroidia > Chitinophagales > Chitinophagaceae > JJ008. The sequence continues at coordinate 4,805 of JBILFN010000045.1, read as the reverse complement.
GGTGACCGTGCTGAATACCGTGCAGATGGGTCATACCCGGCTTTGGGAAGTACATAAGGAGCGCGAAAGGATCTATGCACTGGCCGATTTTACCGAAGAAGATGGAATTCGCGCCGGCGAATTGGAAAGCGAATATGGCGAGATGGGAGGGTATACGGCCGAGAGTGATGCAGGCGTACTGCTGGGAGAATTGGGGGTGGCCGAGGAGTATCACCAGTCGTTGATGAAGGATATTCCCGCCAACCTAAAAGTTAGGGTTTTGCTGGCACAGGCACTCTTTGGTAATCCCGATATCCTATTGCTCGATGAGCCTACCAACGGACTAGATCTTGAGACCATCGGCTGGCTCGAGAATTTCTTGGCCGATTATGAGAATATCGTGTTGGTGGTGAGTCACGACCGACATTTTTTGGATGCGGTCTGTACCCATGTGGCCGATGTCGATCGTCAAAAAGTCAAGATCTTTACCGGCAACTATACATTCTGGTACCAGTCCTCTCAGCTGATGGCTCGTCAGCTAAATGACAAGAATAAAAAAGTGGAGGAGAAGCGACAGGCCTTACTCGATTTTATCGCCCGCTTTAGCGCCAATGCTTCGAAGAGTAAACAGGCGACCTCTCGGAAAAAAGCGCTCGAGAAATTGACTATCGAAGAGATCGAACCCAGTTACAGAAAATACCCCGGTATAATTTTTCAACCGCAACGCGAAGTAGGTAATCAGATCTTGAACATAGAGAAACTTTCTAAAAGCGTAGAGGGACGTGTGCTTTTTCAGGATGTCAGCTTTACGGTCAACAAGGGAGATAAGATCGCCGTGCTCAGCCAAGATCCATTGGCGGTAACCGCTTTTTTCAATATCATCACCGGTGTCGTGGCTCCCGATGCCGGAACCTACGAATGGGGAAGTACTGTTACCCATGCGTACCTGCCCCAAGAGAACGATAACTATTTTGCAGGCGAGCTGAACCTAATGGATTGGCTTCGTCAGTACGTGCCCGATCATGTCAAAGACGTAGATGAGCCATTTCTGCGTGGTTTTTTGGGTAAGATGCTCTTTAGCGGAGAGGATGTGCTTAAGAAGACAAAGGTGCTGAGTGGGGGCGAGAAGGTGCGTTGCATGCTCAGCCGGATGATGTTGCAAAATCCCAACGTTATCTTGCTTGACCAACCTACCAATCACCTCGACCTGGAAAGTATCCAGAGTTTCAACGACCAGTGCGTCGAATACAAGAGCAATGTAATGCTCAGCAGCCACGACCATACATTTATGCAAACGGTGGCTAATCGAATTATCGAGCTAACGCCTCGCGGGGTCATTGACCGACTGATGACATTTGACGAATACTGGGAGGATGACAGAGTAAAGGCTATTCGGGCCTCTTCGTATTGTTAAACTGGATAAGCGGTTTAGGGATATTTGAGTAAAAACGTACTTTTATTCCATCTGCTCTTATGCAGCCCTGGTATGAAAGAAAAAATTTTGGCGCATCTCGAGGATGCCACCCAACTCGAATCACTGTATCGTTCGAACAAAACGTCGTTTCGTGCATCCTTTTACGAGGTCTATGCCGAGATCGCCGATCGGCCCCAAGCTGCTTTTTGGCACCAGCGCCTTAGCTACCGAAGTGTTTCGGCAGCCCCCGCACACCAAAAGACAGACCTGCTTTTTTTAGTGGCTACAGCCCTTGTAACGGCCTTTTTGGTCAAACTTCCTGTACTTTTTGGCATAGACGAAGAAAGGTACTACCCTCGTAACATCGGGTTTATTTTGTTTACTTCCTTACTCGTCTATTTTGCTAGAAAGCGCCAACTATCAGTAATGGTCTCCGGGGCCGTGGCGGCCCTACTATTGGTCGGAGCCCTTTTTATAAATTGGTTGCCCTCCGCAAACGACAGTAGCACGCTTATTCTGTCTTGTATTCATCTGCCCTTATTTTTTTGGGCCCTGCTGGGTTTTGTCTTTACCGGTGCTCAGGGGTTGACTCGCTGGGAAAAAAGACCTGATTTTCTGCGCTACAATGGAGATCTTATTATTTTGGTCTCGATCATGACCAGCGCGGTAATGGTGATCAGTGGTATTACCATCGGGTTGTTTAGTCTGATCGGTTTGCGCATTGAAGATTTCTATCTTCAGTGGATATTGATAGTCGAGTTATCGGCTTGCCCGCTTGTAGCCACCTATATTCTGGATGCCAACCCTCAGTTGGTCAGTAGAGTTTCTCCTATTATTGCCCGCATCTTTAGTCCGGTGGTCTTGATAACGCTGGTAGGATATTTGATCGGTATGGCCTGGGCCAGTAAGGATCCTTTCAATGACAGGGAGTTCTTATTGCTGTTCAATCTCTTGTTGATCGGCGTGCTGGCCATTGTATTCTTTTCGTTGGTAGAGTTGCCTCGCTCTGCTTCGGGCAGGGGTGCGTTACTAGTTACCCTGCTGTTATCGATCGTGACCATCATCGTGAACGGCATAGCGCTATTGGCCATCTTGTACAGAATCTCCAATTGGGGTTTTACGCCCAATCGCCTGGCGGTACTTGGGGCTAACCTGCTGTTCTTTATTCATCTAATATTGATCGCTGTTCAACTTATCCGACAGGTGCGCAGCAAAGAAGTGGAATTCGCTGCCATAGAGAAGACCATTTCTGTCTTTTTGCCGCTATATGCCGGGTGGGCACTTTTTGTGGCTGTGGTGGTTCCGCTTATCTTTAGCTTTAGCTAAACCCTTTCATGTCTGCTTCCACTTCTCGTCTTTCTCTTTCTACCGGTGTTGCCATTGTGGTAGGCAGTATAATTGGTTCAGGCCTCTTTATTAAGCCGGCCTCTATGGCGGCCCAGCTGGCTTCTCCAAGTTGGTTATTGCTGGTTTGGGTAGCGGCCGGGGTTATGAGTTTACTAGGTGCGCTTCTCTTTGCCGAGTTAGGGGCCATGTTACCAAAGACGGGTGGGTTGTTCGTGCATTTTCATCACCTGTTCGGCGCTCCGATGGCATTTTTGTATGGATGGTCAGCTTTCTCGATCATCAACACCGCCTCCGTGGCGGCCATTGCCTATGTCTGTGCCTCTTATATTGGCCAGTTTGTACCGCTCGCACAATGTAGCAACGAATTTGTGCTGCGATATGCGTTGTCCCTTCCCGGGCTGGGCACCTTGTATCCATTCAAGGATATTGGCATCAAGGCGGTAGCCATTGGGCTGGTGATGGGGTTCAGTTTTATCAATGCGAAAAGCTTGCGAGCGGGTGGACGCTTTCAGCAAGTATCGGCTATCATTAATTTCTCTATCATTGCCCTATTATCGATTGGCTTGCTCAGCGCAAAACGCGGGTCACTATCGAATCTCTCCGTCTCGTACTCCTATACCGATATGCTGGGTCTGGTATCGGGCGTGGTAGCGGCCTTTACCGGAGCTTTCTTTGCCTACGACGGATGGATCAACATCGTTTCGATGGCAGGGGAGATACGCGCCCCGCAAAAAAATATTCCACGCAGTTTGCTCTTGGGAGTGGCCATTTGTATGTTCATTTATATCCTTATCAATTTTTCTTATCTCTTTGTGCTACCCATCGGACAGATGGCACAATCGCAACTGGTAGCTGCCGATGCCATGCGATTGGCTCATGGAAATGGATTTGCTTTGTTGGCGGGGGGAATGATCGTGTGTTGCACCATTGGGGCGATCAATGCCAATGTAATGGCGACCGCCCGTGTTACCTATGCCATGGGGAGGGATGGAGTATTGTCGGGTTGGTTTGGTCAACTCGATAAGCGGACGGGTACGCCACGCAACGCCTTATTCTTGCACGGCACCTGGACGTCGCTACTGTTGCTTAGCGGCTCGTTCGATCTGCTAGCCGACATGTATGTCTTTATAACCTGGCTGGTATATGCATTGGGTGCGATCGGTATTTTTTACTGGCGATTCAAAGAGCCGCAACGCGAGCGGCCTTATAGGATCGCGGGCCATCCCTATAGCACGCTTTTCTTTATCGTTTTCTCTGTCTCTTATTTGGTCGCTACAGTTTACAAAGACGTTTCTCTTTTTTTACAGCATAAGCAGCCCGTTGTCAATTCGGGACTGGCCTTGCTGATTACCCTGGCGGGCATTCCTCTTTATTTTTTTTCACTGCGGCGTCGAACACTCCCTCGCAAAATTGATTAACTTGCTCGCGCAATCGGTTACACTATGCGTTATATGTTCTGGCTTGGTATTGCTTCGGTTATTTTACTGGCACTGGCCTGTGCCATGCCTTGGGTATTGATCCCTTCGAAGCAATTGATCATATCGGGAATAGATGCCACGGGCACCCGCTATGGCAAGCCGGGATATTTGCATCTGCTGCTTGGTTTTTTTTATTTGGTCTTTACGCTGGTTACGCCTGTTTGGGCCAAGCGCGCCAATTTACTGGTGGTCGCTTTCAATATGGCGTGGACCATCCGGAACTTTCTGATCCTCTCGCTCTGTAGAGGAGGGGAATGCCCCGAGCGTTTAAGCGGCATGTACTTGCTGTTACTGGCCAGCGTACTGATGCTCTTGGCGGCGCTCTTTCCTAAAAAAACTAGTTGATCTCTTTTTTTCACTTGTTCATTGACCTCCCCGGCTGTTAAGTTGGGGCATGCGGTCTATTTTTATTCTCGTCAGCTTTTATGTACTTCTTGTAGGGCTGCCTTTTGTCGGTGCACAAAGTGTTTTGTATTGGGATATGCAGCAACCTGTGCCGGCCGGAGCTCACGCCTCTCTTGTGGTCTCATCGCTAGTGCAAGGAAACAACGTTGGGAGTACTTCTTTCTATACCACACTGTCACCCT
>JBILFN010000044.1:0-12567 GCA_044351575.1 Chitinophagaceae bacterium | reverse complement strand
TTCAAAAGAAAGCTTGATTGGCTCGACGAATGCGCAAAGACCTTGTGGGCGCCATAAACAGAAATGCTATGCAAAGACATACACCGATCGCAGTTCTACTATTGCTACTAACGGCCTTCGTTACCTACGGACAACGCCAAGAAGCGATCGAAGAATATATACGCAAGTACGAATCACTGGCAGTAGCCGAGATGCAGCGAACCGGTGTGCCCGCTTCGATCAAACTCGCACAGGGTATTCACGAAACGCAGGCCGGTACCAGTAACTTGGTACAGCGTTCGAACAATCATTTTGGCATCAAATGTAAAACCGGATGGAGCGGTCCTTCCGTTCGTCACGACGATGATTCACGCGCGGAGTGTTTTCGCAAATACGAGACATCCGAGGCATCGTATGTCGATCATTCCAATTTTTTAAAGAATAGTCCTCGCTATTTTTCTCTATTTGAACTTTCGCCTACCGATTACCAGGGATGGGCCTGGGGACTTAAAAAGGCAGGCTATGCCACTAACCCGCAGTATGCACAAACGCTCATCAGGCTCATCGAGGAGTACGATCTTAATCGATACACGCTGTTGGCCATGGGAAAGTCAGTGCCCGATCTGTCGCCTGCGGCCCCAAAAGTCGTAGCTATACCTGCGGCTCCTATGGGCGATGCAACTTCTTCGCCCTCTACTACACCCAGCTCTACCGCGCCAACAGTTACCTCTTTGCCCAAGACACCTAACCCATCCGAGTCTTTAACGGGCCGTGCCACCCGGCAAGAGGCACTCTATCCCTCCGGTGTCTTTGAAAAGGATGGCTACCGGGCCATTTGGGTCAGGGCCGGAACTCCTTTTTTGGCCATAGCCGACCAGCAGGGAGTACCACTTTCAAAATTATTCGCATTCAACAATATGGATCCGGTGCTGGAAGCACAACGAGACCAGTTGATCTATTTGGAGCGACGTGGCAATCTTTCTGTTCGTTGGCCTCTTCGTAATAAAAGAACGCGCTGATACCAAGACATCAGGGCAAGCCACTAACTTCGGGTAACGATTATAGCATGGAGCATATACGCGTACACGATAAGACCTTTGTACCATTTTTAACGGCCGACCAGATCAAGGAGCGGGTGGCCGTACTGGCGCGGCAGATCAGCCACGACTACCAGGGCAAGCGTCCGCTCTTGTTGGCCGTACTCAATGGCTCGTTTATGTTTGCGGCCGATTTATTTCGTTTGCTGACCATCGATGCCGAGATCAGTTTTATCAAGATCGCTTCGTACCAGGGTATGCGCTCGTCCGGAAAAGTGGTTACGGCCATTGGCATGGAGCAAGACCTGGGCGGTCGCTCTATTATTGTATTGGAAGATATTGTGGATACCGGAAAGACCCTGCATCACTTTATTCCTACGTTGCAGCAACAGCATCCGGCCTCAATAGCCATCGCTACTTTTTTACACAAGCCTGATGCCACCATCTTTCCGCTGTCACTAGACTATGTGGGGTTCGAGATCCCCAATCGTTTTGTCGTTGGCTACGGGCTCGATTATGATGGACTCGGAAGAAATCATCACCAGGTCTATCAGGTGTCTACCGAACAGACTACAGAGAGTTGACAAAAAAGTCATCACCATAATTATGCGCATCTTGCTACTGGCCCTGTTGGTTGGATGGCTGTGCGGTCCGCTGGCGGCGCAGCAGCAAACCTATTTTCGGGGTGAGGTCAGCGACGAGTCCGGAAATCGGTTGCAACAAGTTTCTATCCGACAGTTGTCGACGGGGTTATTGTTCAAAAGTGGAATGGGGGGGCGCTTTGGTATTACCAGTAACGCGATCGTAGATTCTTTTTATTTTTCGTACAATGGGTATCAACCCGAAAAATGGGTGGGCAAGGCCGATTCTTTTTTGCAGATCCGTCTTCGGTTGCTTCCTCCATCGCTCACGACCCCCGAGCGGCCTCGTCTTTCGTCGCGCACCAACAACATGAGCCGGCAAGAAGAACGCAGGGCCTACGTGGGTAATGAGACCTATATGTCGCTGGTCGAAAATCCCTGGATCAATAGCGAGCAATATCCTGCTACCGGACTTGCCCTTAACGTAGACAGGGCTTCGTACAGTAACGTAAGACGTTTTTTAAATCGATCGGCCTACGTGCCAGCCGATGCCGTTCGTATTGAGGAGATGCTGAATTATTTTCCTGCTTCGGCCGCTGCGCTTGCCGGCCCTGCAGACTCGGCTGTATTTAAAGTCAGCTCTTTGTTGGGGCCTTGCCCGTGGAACTGGAATAATCAGTTGTTGCAAGTGCAGGTAAATGCCCGTCAACTCGATCTCGATACGCTTCCTGCGTCGCATCTTGTATTCTTGATCGATGTTTCGGCATCGATGGAAATGCCCAACCGCCTTCCGCTGTTACAATCTGCCTTCAAGATGCTTACCACGAATCTTCGCGAAAAAGATACGGTCTCGATCGTGGCCTATGGGGGTATTACTGCAGTGCTGTTGCGGGCCGTTAGTGGTTGCGAAAAGGATAGCATCCTAAAAGTGATCGGCGACTTGGTGCCCGGAGGGGCCACGCCCGGAGAGTCGGGCATACGCTTGGCTTATAAACTTGCCAAGGATCATTTTATCGAGAACGGCAACAACAGAATTATTCTGGCCACCGATGGTGATTTTAATGTTGGGCTTCGCACCGAAGAGGAGCTCGATGAGTTGATCAGTTCGCAACGTTTAAAAGGGATCTATCTGACCTGTCTGGGGGTAGGGATGGGAAATTACAAAGACTCAAAGATTCAATTGCTTGCCGAAAAAGGAAATGGAAATTTTGCCTATATCGATACGGAGCGCGAAGCCGAGAAGATCATGATGAGGGAGTTTGCGCAAACGCTATACACGGTCGCCGACGATGCCTATATGCAAGTTAGCTTCGATCAAGCGTGGATCAAGCAATATCGGTTGATCGGTTTCGATAACAAGGCGGCTGCCTTGCTTGATTCGCTTTCTTCTATCGAAGGAGGCGAGATGGGATCGGGCCATACGCTTACGGCCTTATTCGAGATCGTGCCCACCGATCGATTATTGGAGGCGCAGCGAGATCACCGAACAGACACTCTTGCCCAAGTATCGTTGCGCTACCGATTGCCTAGCGATACGACCACGCAACAGCAGCTATCGTACTTGTCCAACAACCAGGCCGCTACGCTAGACGAATTGCGTGCTCACCAGTTTTCGGCCGCTGTGGCCTTATTTGGTATGAAGCTTAAGGAATCTCCCGCTGTAAAAAATTATACCTGGGCTCAGTTACAAACCTTGGCGCAACAGGTTATCGATGCGGCACAACCATTACAGGTCGAGTTCTCGCAATTGGTCTCACTGGCCGCTGCCCGCTATGAGCCCGTCAAGAAAAAACGATCGACTAAAAAAAAGTGATCACTGAAAGAGGTCTTTGATTCGATCGAAGAAATTACGTTCCGATTTTTCGGGTTGTGGTGTAAAGTTCGGCGAGCCACTGAGTTTTTCAAGTACCGCTTTTTCGTCTGCAGAAAGTTGTTGCGGTGTCCAGATACTTACTTGTATCAGCTGATCGCCTTTTTCGTAAGAATTGACGGCCGGAAAACCTTTTCCCTTGAGTCTGAAAATTTTTCCACTTTGCGTGCCGGCCGGAATTTTGATCTTGGCCCTGCCATCGATGGTGGGCACTTCGGCCTGTGTGCCGAATACCGCATCGGTAAAGGACAAATGCAATTCGTAGGCCACATTGAGTCCCTCGCGGTGTAATTCTTTATGCGCCTCTTCTTCTACTAAAATAATCAGATCGCCGTTGCTGCCCCCTCGTTCTCCGGCATTTCCCTTTCCGGTTACATTCAGTTGCATGCCTTCTTGTACACCGGCTGGTATATCGATACTAACGGTCTCTTCTCCATAAACGCGACCGTCTCCTTTACAGCCTCCGCATTTGGCGGTAACAGTAGAACCCTCTCCATTACAATCGGGGCAGGTGGCCACGGTTTGCATCTGGCCCAGGAATGTATTTTGTACGCGTCGCACCTGGCCATTGCCGCCACAGGTAGAACAGGTTTGGGTGCTGTTCTTGTCTTTGGCTCCACTACCGCTACAGGTGGTGCACGCCACATATTTTTTTACCTTGATATTTTTAGAGACCCCCTTGGCGATCTCTTCGTAATTCAATTTTAATTTGATGCGCAGGTTGCTGCCCCGTGTACCTCGTGTGCGCTGACGACCGCCGCCGCCTCGCTGGCCCCCGCCAAAAAAACTTCCAAAGAGGTCGTCGCCGAAAATATCTCCGAACTGGCTAAAGATATCATCCATGTTCATTCCCCCGCCTCTGGAACCAGCACCGCCTACCCCTGCATGTCCAAAGCGATCGTACTGGGCACGCTTGTCGGGATCGCTCAGTATCTCATAGGCTTCGGCCGCTTCTTTGAACTTTTCTTCTGCGGTCTTGTCGCCGGGGTTGCGATCGGGGTGATACTGCATGGCCACCTTGCGATACGATTTTTTGATCTCGTCGGCCGAGGCGGATTTGCTTACGCCTAGTATTTCGTAGTAATCTCTTTTGCTCATGGGTTATTTGCCGACCACCACTTTGGGATGACGGATCATTTTCTCGTTAAGGGAATAGCCTTTTACGACCTCATCGAGTACCTTGCCCTTGAGCTCTTCGTTGGGAGCCGGTATTTCGGTGATGGCCTCGTGCAGGTCAGCATCAAAATCCTGATGCAGGGTATCGATGGCCTTAAGTCCGCGCGACTGTAGTTTGTGTCGAAGTTTATTGAAAACCAGCAATACACCCTCTACCAGCGGGGCTGCCTCAGGATTTTGTTCGAGCGTTTTTTGAGCCCGATCACAATCATCGAGTACTTCGAGCAACTCGCCGATCACTTCGCGACCGGCCGTTTGCATCAGCTCAATGCGCTCCTTGGCATTGCGACGCTTGTAATTGTCAAATTCGGCGACCGTTCTCAGGTATTTGTCCTTGTACTCCTCCAGCGCAGCCTTTGTCTTATCGAGCTCGCTTAGTGCGGTTGGCTCCTGTGCGTTTTCGGCTTGTTCGCGGGACGTCTCGTCTGTAGTCAGGTCCATTTCGGCCGACTTATTTTCTTGTTCTGACATAGCTCATCTAAATTGGTGGCAAAGGTAAGGTGGTCAATTTTATTGCCAATTGGTTTTCACTGGCGAATTAGCCCCATTTCTAGACAAAATGACCTTGTCTGTCAGCGCTTTCGGTCTTTATGTCTGTCTTTTGGGGTTATCTTCGTTCCGCATGATCAACGTACAATTAAAGCGAAAGATCGCACCCCGGGTGCTAATGGGTCATCCATGGATCTTTGCCAACGAGGTCGAGCGGGTAGAGGGCGAGCTAATTGGAGGAGAGGTGGTAACGGTCTACACCCACGATAAAAAATTTGTTGGAAAAGGATATGCCAATCCGCGCTCCCAGATCTTGGTTCGTCTATTGACCAGAGATGAGCGCGCCACCATTGATGATTCTTTTTTTCTCGAGAAACTTCGTTCTTGTTGGGAATATAGAAAGCGCATTGGCTACACCGAAAACTGTAGGCTGGTCTTTGGCGAGGCAGATGGATTGCCCCAATTGATCATAGACAAATTCAACGATTATTTTGTGTTGCAGACATTGGCGCTGGGTATCGACTGTTGGAAGCCTGCTTTGGTAAAGGCCTTGCAGGAACTATTTGATCCCAAGGGGATCTACGAACGTAACGATGTACCGGTTCGCGAATTAGAGGGGCTGCCACAGCAAAAAGGTTTTTTGTCTTCGCCTTTCGATACAAGGATCATCATCGAAGAGAACGGCTTGCGTTTTTATGTAGATGTGGCGCAAGGCCAAAAGACCGGATATTTTTTGGACCAGCAAGACAACAGAAGAGCGATTCGTTCTATTGTAAAGGATGCCGATGTACTTGGCGCCTTTACCTATACCGGCACCTTCGAGATCCATGCGGCTCATTATGGGGCTCGCTCGGTACTCGGACTCGATATCTCCGCTCAGGCGGTGGCACAGGCCAACGAAAATGCCCGCTTGAATGGATTGCAAGATCGTTGTCGGTTCGAAGAGGCCAATGCCTTCGATGTGCTCAAGCAATGGGCCAAAGAAAAAAAACAGTACGATGTGGTGATGCTCGATCCCCCTGCATTTACCAAGAGTCGGGCCACATTGCAAAAAGCCATTACGGGATATAAAGAGATCAATTTACGGGGGATGAAGCTGGTAAAGCCGGGCGGATTTTTGGTGACCTCCTCTTGTACGAATCTGGTGCCTCCCGATCTTTTTTTAGAGATAGTCGCCATGGCGGCCAAGGATGCGAGACGATCGATACGTCAGGTTTGTTTTCAGACGCAATCGCCCGACCATCCCATTATTCCAGCTATGGAAAATACCCATTACCTTAAATTCCTGATCATTCAGGTGCAATAGAAAAGGGGCTGCAACACCAACGGCAGTAAATTATTTGCTGACCTGAAATTTTCCCGATTCCACGATCTTACCATTGGCATCGATGAGGTGATAGATATAGATGCCGCGGGGAAATTCATTGAGGTTCAGTAAGAAACGCTCTTGGGTAAGCGCCGTGGCAAAAACTTTTCTACCCAAGATGCCACTGTATACCTGCAGGGTCAGACCGCGCTTGAAGCTTTCGCGCAACTCAAAAGTAATGTAGCTGACGGCAGGGTTGGGATACAGCCGCACCATTCGGTTGTTGGATTCCTGCAGCGAAGAGGCGGGTTGCTGCGAAAAGCCGGCCAACGACGACAATAGAAAAAACGATATGACTACTAAGCGTTTCAAGTATCCAAATATATCTAACCGTTCGGGTTTTTCCAAATTAAGATGCAGGTAGTTGCTGCTAAAGCACTCATTCTCATCACCCTAAGAAAACAAATGAAGCGGCGGGGCTTAGGCCAGTTCGCTCAGCGTTGCATTGATCTTCTCAAAGTCGGGAATGTCGCCTGCGCTTTCCAATACCTCGGCATACTGCACGATACCCTTGCGATCGATCACAAAGGCCGAGCGCTTTGAAACGCCTTTCATATCGAGGATCCAATCGTGGTAGATGCTTCCGTACAGCTCGGAGACCTTTTTGTTGAAGTCGCTGAGTAAAGGAAAGTTCAGCTGCTGCTCCTCTTTGAATTTGCCCAACGTAAACACCGAGTCTACAGAGATGCCGAATACCTTGGCATTGGCTTGGTTGTAGAGTGCAATATTATCGCGCACGGAACAAAGTTCTTTGGTGCAAACGCCGGTAAACGATTGAGGAAAAAATAACAGAAGCACGTTGTGGCCTTGTTGCGCAGAGAGCTGTACCGGATTCTTGTCGGAATCAAACAACGTAAAGTCGGGAGCGGGTTGTCCAAGTTGGATACTCATAGTAGGGTATAATTGAATGTGGGACTGCAAAGATGTATAAAATGGATGTATTTTAGAGGCCATGATAAAAATTGTTGATGTGATAAGCGTGCTCGAGTCGTGGGCGCCGCCTGTATTGCAGGAGTCGTACGACAACGCCGGGCTGCTTACCGGTAACAAAGCGGACCCTTGTACGGGCGTGTTGTGTTGCCTCGACGTAACCGAGGCTGTACTCGACGAGGCGCTGGAGCGGGGCTGCAATCTGATAGTGGCCCATCATCCCCTGATCTTTGGCGGCATCAAAAAGCTGAGTGGCGGCACCGGACTCGAAAGGACCCTCATCAAGGCTATCAAAAAAGACCTGGCCCTATATGCCATTCATACCAACCTAGACAATGTGATCGAGGGCGTAAATGGAAAGATCGCATCGTTGCTGCAGTTGCAAAATGTGCGGGTGCTGCTTCCTAAAGAAAATACCCTGTGTAAACTCGTTACCTATGTGCCCTTGCAGCATACCGAACCTGTTCGGGAAGCGTTGTTCGCGGCCGGTGCCGGTCATATTGGACGCTATGCGGAATGTAGTTTCTCGGTCGAGGGCCAAGGCACATTTAAGGCCGGCGAAGGCACAACGCCGTTTATCGGGGTACAAGGCGTGCGCCATACCGAGCCCGAGCATCGTCTCGAAGTGATCGTTCCGGGGCACTTGCAAGCCACTATACTCGGGGCCCTTCGTAAGGCTCATCCCTATCAAGAGGTGGCCTACGAACTTGTACCCCTGGCTAACCTGCACCAGGGAGTGGGTGCGGGGCTGGTGGGCGAGCTTAGCCAGCCGGTCAATGAGGCCGACTTTTTGGTAACGCTGGCCCGCACGTTTGGAGTCGGTCAGCTTCGTCACAGCGCTTTGCTGCAAAGACCCATCCGAAGGGTGGCCGTTTGTGGGGGCGCTGGTAGTTTTCTGATTTCCAAGGCTTTAGCAGCTGGCGCTGATCTTTTTTTGACCGCCGACCTTAAGTACCACGATTTTTTTGCGGCCGACGGGCGGCTGGTGCTGGCCGATATCGGGCACTTTGAATCTGAGCAGTTTACGATAGAGCTGCTGGCCGATCATTTAGCCGAAAAATTTCTTAACTTTGCCGTCCTCAAAACAAGCATATCCACTAATCCCGTCAACTATTTATGGCACAAGTAAAAGATTTTTCGATCCAAGAGAAGCTGGTGTCTTTGGTAACCCTTCAACAGATCGACAGCAAGCTCGACGAGATCAAGATCCTGAAAGGGGAGCTTCCTATGGAAGTGGCCGATCTCGAAGACGAGATTACCGGATTGCATGCCCGTCTGACCCGAATCGAAGAGGAGATCAACGGGGTCACTGACTTTATCGAGCAACGCAAGTTGGCCATCAAGGCTGCCGAGGCGCAGATCGCCAAGTACGAAAAGCAAAGTGAGAATGTTAAGAACAATCGTGAGTACGAAGCGATCAATAAAGAGATCGAAATGCAGCAGCTCGATGTAAAGCTGGCCGAAAAGCACATCAAGGATGCCACCGACGAGATAGCCGAAAAAGCGGTGTTGCTCGAGAAAGCCAAAAAGAACATCGCGGTAAAAGAAGGGGTACTCGCTACCAAAAAAGAAGAACTCGAAAAGATCATTTTAGCCAACGAAAAAGAAGAGAAGCAATTCAATAAACTGGCAGGTGAGGCCAAGCAGAATGTCGATCCACGCCTGCTGGCCAGTTACGAAAAGATCCGCGGCAATTATCGCAATGGGCTGGCTGTGGTTCCGGTCGAGCGCGATGCCTGTGGAGGTTGTTTCAATGCCATTCCTCCGCAAAAACAAAGCGAGATCCGTCAGCACAAAAAGATCATGATCTGCGAGAACTGCGGTCGTATCTTGGTCGATGAGGAACTAGCCAACGGTGTACAGCTGGCCTAATGCCCTCTTAACTTTTGTAAAGCAATCCCGTTTTTTAAAAGCGGGATTTTTTGTGAAAGCCCCTTTTGTTTTTTGCCAATTAGTCTTTGTAGTGGATGTAATTCCAATTAATTTGTGCCCATGCTCCTGCGGCTTTTTGTTCAGAATTATGCCATTATCGACGAGCTCGAGATCGGGTTCTCTCCGCATTTCAGTGCCATAACCGGAGAGACCGGGGCCGGTAAATCTATTTTGATGGGGGCCCTGGGTTTGATATTGGGCGAGCGTGCCGATGCATCGGTACTGGGCGGCAAAGAAAAAAAATTAATAGTCGAGGGGCAATTCGATATCCGACAAAAAAAAGTCGTACTCGATTGGCTGGGTCGTGAGGAGCTCGATCAAGAGGATGCCCTTATAATTCGCAGAGAGATCGCTGCGGCCGGTAAGTCGAGGGCTTTTGTGAATGATACGCCGGTCACCTTGGCACAACTGCAACAACTTTGTTCGTTGCTGGTAGACCTGCACCAGCAATTCGATACCCTCGATCTCGAAGAGAGCTCATTTCAGCGAGAGGTACTCGATGCGCTGGCCGGACAGCTTTCGCTGCTCGGGCAATATCACCAGCAATACCGCCTGCTTCAGCAACAGCGTCAATTGGTCTCATCGCTCAGTGAGCAAAAACGCAAGCTCGAAGCACAAGCCGAGTACGATCGTTTTCAACTGGAAGAACTCGAGGCGGCTGCCTTTGTGGCCGGAGAACTCGAGGAGGCCGCCATTGAATTAAAAACCCTTTCGCATGCCGAATCGGTACGCACTGCCTTGGAGCATCTTTCGTTTTCGCTGCTGACCGGAGAAGAAGCCCTTTTACCTTCTCTCAAGTTGTTGCTCAACGAACTTGGTACGCAAAAGGAATTTCATCCCGAGCTGCCTGCTCTCGAAGAAAGGTGGAGGTCATCGTATGTAGAGATGCAAGATGTGGCCCGCGATCTCGAGCGCCTGAGCCAAAAGCTACAGGCACAGCCCGAGCGCATTGCCCAGCTCAATGACCGGTTATCGCTGGGATATCGGTTGTGCAAAAAACACCAGGTGAATTCAACCGATGAGTTGCTGAGTTTTCAGCAGGCCCTTGCCGAAAAATGTAAGGCCGCCATTGATATCGATCTGGAATTGCAGCAACACCAACGTTCCCTCGAAGAATTCAAACAACAAGCCCTGCAATTGGCTACGCAATTGTCGGCCGGTCGAAAGAAGCAGATGGCGCCCTTCGAGAAAAAGGTCAACGCATTATTGAAGCAAGTGGGCATGCCCGCGGCACAAGTGCAGGTTCAACTTAAAACGACCGAGTTGGGCCCTGATGGTCTCGATGAGGTCACTTTTCTTTTCGATGCCAACCGCAGCGGGCAATTTGCCCCGTTACGCAAAGTGGCCAGTGGGGGTGAATTGAGTCGATTGATGCTTTGCATCAAATCGCTGGTCGCGGCCTCGCTCGATTTGCCTACACTTATCTTCGACGAGATCGATACCGGCATCTCGGGCGAGGCGGCCCGACAAGTGGGGTTATTGCTCCAGCAGCTCGCCACCAGCCGTCAGGTTATTTGTATTACGCATCAACCCCAGATCGCCGGAAAGGCACAGTCACATTTCTTTGTATACAAGCAGCTCGACGAAAAGGATCGTTCTGCAGCCATAACCCGCATCAAGTTGCTGGGTCAAGAGGAGCGGATCGATGTGATGGCCCGGATGTTGGGAGGCGACCAGCCTTCGGCCGCAGCCCTGGCCAATGCCCGTGAGATGCTCTCCTGAGTGTGGATAACCCACCTTTTTGCCGTGCGAAAAAGGTGCAGAAAGAAAAATTTTTTCTGTTTTTCTTTTGGGGTTTATTTCGCTGTTCGCTCCCGTATTAACGAACCCCAAATTGTGTAGTGTATGGATGTGCCCAATCTCAACAAAGACCGCAAATCAAAACGTAAAAGTGCCGTTGACCTGGGCACCATGGTGTATGGTAAAGTGCCGCCCCAGGCCCGGGAGCTCGAAGAAGCGGTGCTCGGGGCCATAATGCTAGAGCGTGGCGCTTTCGATATTGTGGTAGAGATCCTGAAGCCCGGCTGTTTTTATACAGAAGCGCATCAGCGCATTTTCGCCGCCATGCAGTCGCTCTCTAACAAGAGCCAACCCATCGATATCCTGACCGTTACAGAGGAGCTTCGATTTAAGGAAGAGCTCGATATTGTCGGCGGGCCCTATGTGTTGACCAAGCTTACCAATGCCGTGGTATCGGCGGCCAATATCGAAGCGCATGCCCGTATTATCTTACAAAAATTTATTCAGCGCGAACTGATCCGCGTTAGCGGAGAAATTATCGGGGACGCTTACGAAGACTCCACCGATGTGTTTGATCTGCTCGATGATGCAGAGACCAAGTTGTTCGAGATTACCAATAACAATCTGCGCAAGAATTTTGAGACCATCGACTCGGTGCTGGTCAATACCATCAAGCGTATCGAAGATCTTCGCAACAAGAACGAGGACCTTACTGGCGTACCCAGCGGCTTTGCCACCCTCGACCGCATTACCTACGGCTGGCAGCGCACCGACCTGATTATTTTGGCCGCGCGCCCTGCGGTGGGTAAGACCGCTTTTGCGCTCAACCTGGCGCGTAATGCCGTAATGCATCCTACCAAGTCTACACCGGTAGCTTTCTTCTCGCTCGAGATGAGCGCCGCACAGCTGGTGCAACGGATCTTATCGGCAGAAAGCGAGATCTGGCTCGAAAAGATCAGTCGTGGAAAAATGGAAGAGCACGAAATGAAGCAACTCTATGCGCGCGGTGTGCAACGATTGGCACAGGCTCCTCTCTTTATTGACGATACGCCCGCCTTGAATATTTTTGAGCTTCGCGCCAAGTGTCGGCGACTAAAGAACAAACACAATATCGGCATGGTCATTGTCGACTATCTGCAGCTGATGAGCGGCACCGGCGAAAATCGAAACAGTAATCGAGAACAAGAGATCAGTAATATCTCGAGAAACTTAAAAGCACTGGCCAAAGAGTTAAGTATTCCAATTATCGCGCTCTCTCAATTAAGTCGTGCCGTAGAGACCCGCGGAGCCGGTAAGGATGGTTCAAAGATGCCCCAGCTGAGCGATCTGCGCGAGTCGGGTGCCATTGAGCAAGATGCCGACTTGGTAATGTTCTTGTATCGTCCCGAGTATTACGACATTACGACCACTGAGATGGGCGAGAATAACCGGGGCGAAACCCATGTACGTATCGCCAAGCACCGGAAC
>JBILFN010000128.1:0-4562 GCA_044351575.1 Chitinophagaceae bacterium | reverse complement strand
ATTGGGGATCACGCACGTCTTCGCTTTCGAAAAGCCGCTCCATGCCCTCTTCCCAATAAATTCCATTCATCAAAATATCGGTAACATAGGTATAGGGCTTAAAGCGTGTGGTATAGCGGTCGTGGTGGGCATGAAACTCTTCTCGATCGTAGCCTCCGGTCAGTTTATTCTGAAACAGATCGGCGCCCTTCAAATGCGTGTAAACGGGATACGTATATTGTTTCTTTAGGTAGTCGGAGGGCTCTACCTCGTGAATACCCATCAGGTTCATTACCTCTAATATACCATGGGCTACCCTACCCGAACCGGTAACCGCAATTTTGACCGGAGGTAACTTGAGACCAAAATAAGTATGAATTAACTCCCTGAAGCTACGCTGCTTATAAACTCTATTTAAGCTAAAAGTTCCAGTTCTTTTTCCATAGGCCATTATGCCATTATGCGCCCCGACCACCCCGGCAAAAAAACCAAATCCAATAATACGCTGTCCATCCTCATGCTCCAAACACTCGTAATCGATAAGGCGAATGCGCTTTTGCAGCACAGCCCTAAACAAATCTTGATTATAGGGTTGCAGCTTTTTAGTGTGCGAGAAGAACAAATAGGTCTTTTGCTCGATAAGCTGGGAGATCGGCACCTCTTTGATGCCAAAAATGTAGTCGCAGACCGAGAGGTCCTCTTGCACGGTTACCCCGGCCGAAACATACTCCTTGTCGCTAAAACAGCGGGTAGGCGAAGGTTGTGCTACGATCTGCACTTGCCCAAAATTTTTTTGAAGCCATTTGCACTGCGCCGGAGTAAGCGCCACCCGGCTATCGGGTGGATTTTTACCCTCTCGCAACAATCCGATCCTGATCATAGGCATACCTTTGCAATCGACGCAAAATTAACCCGAAATAAGCGGTTTTCGCATATGAACTATTTTGAACTCTTCGAGATTCCCGTTCAATTACAAGTAGACGGCCAGGCGCTACGTAGTAAATTCATGCAATTGAGTCGGCGCTACCATCCCGACTTCTATACAAACGAATCGCCCGAAGCACAAGAAGAGAGCCTCGAAAAAATTGCGTTGGTCAATAACGCCTGGAAGACTTTTCAGCACCCCGAAGAGACCATTGCCTATGTGTTACAATTAAAGGGACTGCTTACTGAGGAGGAGAAGTACCAGCTTGATCCCGATTTTTTGATGGAGATGATGGATATCAACGAGGCGATCAGCGAGGAGGATCCCACGAATATGCCCGCCATAATAGAACGATTACAAGTTTTGCAAGAAGAGATCTACACTCCCGTGCGGGATATTATCGCAACCTATCAAGACAACGTAACTGCCCAGGCCGATCTGCTAAAAGTAAAAGAGTACTACTTTCAAAAAAAATACCTGGAGCGGATCAGGGGCAGTCTTGCCGCGCTTTAGGTAAAGGGCCTTTTTAGCCTGGTCTGTGCGCATTAACGCCCCACCCCCTTTGCCTCTTTCGCTGATTTGCCTACCTTTGCCCTCCTCCCGCCCGGGTGGCGAAACTGGTAGACGCAGCAGACTCAAAATCTGCCGCCCGCAAGGGTGTATCGGTTCGATTCCGATCTCGGGCACAAACGCCTTTCCAACGAAGTTGGAGGGGCGTTTTTCATTGTGAGCGTTGAAAGCTTGCTTTCAAAAGCGAACAAGGGAAAACGACCGCCCACGCCGAAGGCGTGGGAAAGGCTTTGGGTAAGACCACCACTCAAGGAACATTGAGCAAAGCGAAATGACTCCGATCTCGGGCACGAATAAAAAAGTCCTGCACGAAGTGTTGAGGGCTTTTTATTCATAGCCACTAGAGCTTCTGGGCTTAACTATTCAAAAATCTCAATTAAAAAATTGAAAGCCTTAATCTTTTATACACCGAACAGACATGCCATGCACCCTCCCACGACAATCAGTTTGATCAGCAGTTCCATTGAACCATGCTGCACAAGAATTAGATCCAGACGTAGTACTGCTCCAATAATGGCTATGCAATCCTGCATTAGCTATAGAGCCATCGCCGGTTCGAATTCCACCCGATGGTAATTTGAGAACAGAGTTGTATGCAGCTTCCCGTGTATTCCCGGGAAAACCAGCCGCTCTTTCTAAAAACCACTCCCCCTCTGTGGGAATTCTCCAACCAGTGGGGCAAACATTATTTACTCCACTTACACCCTGCCAGAGATAATAGTTATAGTTAGTGTTATACCAATTATAGGAACCGGTATTATTTGTTATAAAATTTGAATTTCCAGGCGTATTACTAGTGCTTTGAGTAGATGTTGTACCACTGGTGCGTAATTGATGTCCGTCATCACCTCTCCCCCATTGAAATAAATCGCCATAGGCTTCCGCATCGGTCACTGAGGTAGCAACCCTGGTTGCCCCAAGGTTTCGATCCAACCAACATTTTCCAGCGGCACCAACCACAGTTCCATAAGTAACAGATGCAGCTCTGTATGTGAATGTAACCGAGGATGTGCCACAGGCAAAACTAGAAGAGCCTCCAGTCATATTTGTCCAACTAGCCCCATCATAAACTTGCAACTCCCCTCTGGTACCACAATCGGTACACCAAATAATTAAGCCAGGTGCGGGGCTATTAATAGCGTTACGTTGCGCCTGGTTCATTCTGGGTGGTAAAAACCCCTGCGTAGTAGATGATACTTCTAGTTTTGCCGAGGCAGCTGGAGTAATTGTTCCAATTCCCACTTGTGCCTTTGTTATCGGTACAAAACTTAGAAATAAAACAATCAAAGAAGAAATGTATATAAGCCTCATATAATGAAAATATTTAATGGACTGAAGCTAAGATATATTTGGCTAACACCTAGCGAAAACTCTCATTTAAGCACATGTGCCTGATAATGAGATTAAACCAATCAATATCTCATTCAAACCAGCTTTAGAAAAGAATACGAAAGAAAAGCCCCCGACAGACTGATCGGGGGCTTGCGCTATCAAATCATTAAAAAGCTTACTGGTTTTTAATTCGAGTCGGACCCGCTTTTGTGATCAGCATATAGTTTCCCTTGGGCAGATGACCAACAACAATATTACTTCTGCCTGCCTGGGCCCAACCAGCCCACACTGTTGCACCGGCCAGATTTACCAGCCGCATATATTGCGATTCGGACAAATAGACATTGAGAATATCCCTGACGGGGTTGGGGAATACCTGTACCTCCCGTCCCGACTCATTGTACAAAATGCTTACAATCTTACTATAACTGTATTTGCCATCCAGATAGTTTTGCTTGATGCGCGTTCGATTGTTAATGCCGCTGCTCGCCCCCTACCCCAAAAACCGATCCTCCCAACCAGGCAAAGAAACAAGGCAAGTAGACCGGGTACCAAAAAAAAGATATCGGGTACGGGCCACTAGTTCATATAATAGATCTCGTAGCGGGCGAGGCACAAACAATAGAACAGAAAAAAGTCGCCAGCCCCCTGATAAATGCCGAAGTACCATAAGTACTGCATCTGTCCTTATATAGGCCTTTTGATCGGCGATAAGTACGACCGACCCTAGTTTACCGGTTGAGCCAAGGTATTTGTCTAACAGGGTCTTTCCCATTTCGGACTGTAGAGAGGCGAAAGAAAAATACGCGTGCGGGTCTCGCTTTATAATAAAGCGAACCACTCCGGTGCAAAGATTGCATACCCCGTCGTAGAGAACAATATGACCGCCCGGCTTATCCACGACCTGCAAGATAGCCTGAATTTCCGGCAATCATTTTGGTCATGATACTGATCATAGGCAACATGACGCCTGCAGGATAGCTTGCCAAGAAAAAATGAAAAAGATCATCTTAGTTACCATGGCTGGACTTTTTGGATGGATGGCTTTGGCACAGCAAAAGACCGACCAATTGGGAATAGAGGTAAAACCTGTAACTATAGAGTTTGCAGCTACTCCGGGCAGCAGTGCCACCAGAAAGATCTTTGTAACCAATTCTCTGAGCGAAAAAACACAGTTTACGGCTTATGTAAGTGATTGGCGAAGAGACACGATCGGCAGCCATGTATTCACAGAACCGGGAAAAGACCCTCGCTCATGTGCACCACGCGTGTCCGTCGATAAGCCTTTCTTTGAGTTAGAGCCGGGAGAAAAACAAGAATTGACTGTAACCCTACAGGAGCCATTGGATAGCACCGGAAACTTACAAATGAGTTGGTGCATGTTCTTTATAGAGACGGTAAAAGAGAAAAAACTGGGAGGATCTACCGGATTTAAAACGACGATCGCGAATAGGTATCGCGTGGGTGTGCATATTTACCAGACCCCACCCGGAGTTACCGACAAAGAGGTTACCCTACTCAAGATAGAGCCGTTGACCACGGCCACCCACCGTTACAGACTGGTGTGCCAAAACAGTGGTAAAACACAGCTGCAATGCTCCGGTTACGTAGAACTATTCTCGTTACAGGACGGAAGTAAGATCAGACTACCCAGCCAGGAGTTCCCGATGTTTCCGGAGCAAGTGCGCTACATAGACTTTAGCCTGCCCCAACAACTCGCAAAAGGGAAATACACACTAACGGGCATTATCGATGC
>JBILFN010000127.1:0-4598 GCA_044351575.1 Chitinophagaceae bacterium | reverse complement strand
GTAGGGCAAAGCGATGCGAGTATTCTCGATCACTGTCAGGTAAGTATGTATGTGATGACGCCCGAGTACGGTGCGGCCACGCAACTCGAGAAGATCAATATGCTCGATTATGCCGATCTGATCTGCCTAAATAAGTTCGACAAGGCCGGTGCCCTCGATGCGCTGAACGATATTCGCAAACAGTACAAACGCAATCATCAACTCTTTTCGGCCAAAGACGATGAGATCCCTGTGGTAGGAACCATGGCCAGTAAGTTCAATGACGAAGGGGTCAATCACCTCTTCGAGTTACTGCTAAAAAAGATCAAGGAGAAGACCGGTGTTACGTTCGGTACCACCCAGTTCACTGCCACCGCACAACTCTCGCAAGCCATCATTCCCTCGAGTCGCGTTCGCTACCTGGCCGAGATCGCTGCCGGTAACCGTGAGTACGACGCATTGGTCAAAGAGCAAGCGGCCCTTGCCTCTAAGCTCTATCAATTGCAGGGCGTACTCGATAATGATGTACTTAAGCGTGCTACCGATAAGAAATTATATGCCGATCTCACCGGCGCATTACAAGCGCAGATCGATCAACTAACCGAACAACTGACTCCCGTTAGCCGAAAACTCATCAAGAATTGGCCCGAAAAAGTAGCGGCCTATCAAAAAGATTTTTATGAGTATACGGTACGCGACAAGGTGATCAAGCAGCCCATGACCACTACCAGTTTGAGTGGAACCCGGGTGCCCAAGGTATTGTTACCCAAGTACAAGGACTGGGGCGATCTTTTGCAATGGCAAGCACAAGAGAACGTACCTGGGCACTTTCCGTTTACAGCCGGTGTGTTTCCTTTAAAAAGAGAAGGAGAGGATCCTACCAGGATGTTCGCCGGCGAGGGTGGTCCCGAACGAACCAATAAGCGCTTTCATTATGTAAGTGTCGATCAGCCTGCCAAACGACTTTCTACTGCCTTCGATTCGGTTACGTTATACGGAGAAGATCCCGATCATCGCCCTGATATCTATGGTAAAGTGGGCAATAGCGGCGTGAGTATCGCTACCGTGGATGATGCCAAGAAATTATATAGCGGATTTGACCTTTGTGATCCAAAGACCTCTGTTTCGATGACCATCAATGGGCCCGCGCCCATTATTCTGGCCTTTTTTATGAATGCGGCCATCGATCAGCAGTGCGAAAAAAAGATCGTTGAGTTAGGATTACAGGCAAAGATCGACGAGGCCTTTGCCCAAAAGTATCCCGGACTTGCGCGCCCTCGCTATAATAACCCTCTATCTCCCGACGGATTGCCCAATGGTCATAATGGGCTAGGACTTGCTTTATTAGGGTTGAGTGGTCAAGATGTATTGCCTTTCGAGATATACCAGCAATGTAAAACAGCTGCGTTGCAACAGGTGCGCGGTACCGTGCAGGCCGATATCTTAAAAGAAGACCAGGCACAAAATACCTGTATCTTCTCTACCGAGTTTGCCTTGAAACTAATGGGAGATGTGCAACAGTATTTTATTGAACAGCAGGTCAGAAACTTTTATTCCGTATCGATCAGCGGGTATCATATAGCAGAAGCCGGTGCCAATCCTATCACCCAGTTGGCCTTTACGCTCGCCAATGGCTTTACGTTCGTGGAGTACTATTTAAGCCGCGGCATGAATATCGATGACTTTGCGCCCAATCTTTCTTTTTTCTTTAGTAATGGGATGGATCCGGAGTATAGTGTAATTGGCCGAGTGGCTCGCCGCATTTGGGCCAAGGCCATGAAGTATAAGTACAAGGCCAATAAGCGCAGCCAGATGCTCAAGTATCACATTCAAACATCCGGCCGCTCGCTCCATGCCCAAGAGATCGACTTCAACGACATTCGTACCACGCTGCAGGCGCTCTATGCCATTTATGATAATTGCAATTCGCTTCATACCAATGCCTACGATGAGGCTATCACTACGCCCACCGAAGAGAGCGTGCGTAGGGCCATGGCCATTCAGCTGATCATCAACCGCGAGCTGGGATCTGCCAAGACCGAGAATATGACACAGGGCTCTTTTGCCGTAGAGGAGTTGACCTCGCTGGTCGAGGAAGCCGTTTTGGCCGAGTTCGATCGCCTTACCGAACGGGGCGGGGTGTTGGGGGCCATGGAAAGAATGTACCAGCGCAACAAGATTCAAGAAGAAAGTCTTTATTACGAGCATCAAAAACACACCGGTGAATTACCCATTATCGGGGTCAATACCTTTTTGAACAAGAATGGCTCTCCTACCATCACTCCGGGCGAAGTGATCAGAAGCAACGAAGAAGAAAAGCAGCAGCAGATCGATAATCTTCGGGCCTTTCATGCGCGCAATGCCTCCGTTTCGGCCGCTGCACTTGAGCGTCTGCAACAAGTGGCCATCGAAAACGGAAATCTGTTTGCCGAACTAATGGAGACCGTCAAGTACTGTTCGCTGGGTCAGATCACGCATGCGCTGTACCAGGTAGGAGGGCAGTATCGCCGCAATATGTAAGAGCGCGGTTCCTATTTTCTAGCCAAGGTCTCTCTAAGCACTCTCTAAGCTCTGTACCCTCTTGTCGACCGGGTTGATATAAGTCTGATCTTTAATCAGTATCTTCGTTAGCGAATGATCTTATTCTGAATTAATGAAACACCGTTTTGCGTTTTACTGATTTTAATTTTCATCCTTCTTTATTAGAGGGCATAGAAGCCTCTAACTACGAAACCGCCACTCCCGTTCAAGAAAAAGTGATCCCCCCTATTTTGGAGGGGCGCGATATTATTGCTTCGGCCCAGACCGGCACCGGAAAGACCGCTGCTTTTTTATTGCCCGTTATGAATCGACTCTTGACCGAGCCGCTCGAGGGAGCCGTGGGAGCGCTCATTGTGGTCCCTACCCGCGAGTTGGCCATTCAGATCGCTCAGCATATTGAGGGGCTTTCTTATTTTACCAATTTAAGTTCCATCGCCATTTACGGAGGAAGCGACGCTCAAAATTTTGTGACCGAGAAAAAGGCGCTGCAAATGGGAGCCGATATTATTGTTTGCACCCCCGGTCGCATGATCGCTCATCTTAACATGGGCTATGTGAACTTTAAGCAGTTACGGTTTTTGATACTCGACGAGGCCGATCGTATGCTCGATATGGGTTTTCAGGATGATATCAATAAGATCATCACGCATCTTCCGGCCGTGCGACAAAATCTTTTGTTCTCGGCTACCATGCCCGAAAAGATCCGCTCACTGGCTCGTCGCATTTTGGTAGATCCCATCGAAGTGAACATTGCCATTTCTCGTCCGCCCGATAAGATCGTGCAACGAGCCTTTGTGGTGTATGAGCAACAGAAGATACCCGTTATTCAATATATTCTCAAGACCGTTCCGTACAAGAACGCACTTATCTTTTGCAGCCGCAAACAGACCGTCAAAGAACTGACCCGACAATTAAAAAGGGCAGGCACCGTGGTCGAAGAGATCCATAGCGATCTCGAACAAGCACAACGCGAAAATGTACTCGGCACGTTTGCCAGTGGCCGCGTACCGCTGCTGGTCGCTACCGATATTTTGAGTCGTGGTATCGATATAGATACCATCGATCTGGTCATCAATTACGATGTGCCCTCGGATGGCGAAGATTATGTACACCGTATCGGTCGTACCGCACGCGCCGAAGCCGATGGCACCGCCTATACCCTGATCAGCGAAATGGACCAGCGAAAGTTTGGTGCCATCGAGCAATTGATCGGAAAGGAAGTTGAAAAAGTACCCGTACCCGAGTTTTTAGGAGCTGCCCCCGCTTATGATCCCAAACGAAAAAGTAGCGGTGGAGGACATCGTGGGAGAGGACCAGGTGGAAAGTCTTCTCGGGGTTCCGGAAGAGGACCAGGCAGAGGCCCCGGCGGAGGATCGAGCCGGTCAGCAGGAGGTGCGCAGCGCCGGTAAGGGGTGGAGCGCACGCCGATCGGGTTCCTCGCATCGACCAAACACAGGGCCGACCTCCTGATCTTTGCGGCAACTTTCGCTTCGCAGCATCTGCATTGTAATATCTATACATTTGTTCTATGAATAGATTTTTTCGTTTTGTGCAACTCGGGCTATTGATCTTAGTCTTGAGTGGATGCGCCACGCATAAATATGCTGCCACCAACCGTGTTT
The DNA here is from genome assembly GCA_044351575.1 of Chitinophagaceae bacterium. GTDB lineage: Bacteria > Bacteroidota > Bacteroidia > Chitinophagales > Chitinophagaceae > JJ008. The sequence continues at coordinate 456 of JBILFN010000127.1, read as the reverse complement.
ATAAAAAACAAGTTCGTTCGTTCGCTAAGCTACTGCGCGCCTATCCTATCAAAGATTCTTTTGCCACAGCTTCTCCCTGGGTAGGCACCACTAACTTTTCGATGCGCCGCCCTAGCTTGGTGGTTATTCATCATACCGCACAAAAAAGTTGTGACCAGACCCTGCACACCTTTACGCTGCCTCGCACGGCCGTCAGTTCTCACTACGTGATCTGTCGCGATGGGACCGTACATCATATGCTCAACGACCTGCTGCGCGGCCATCATGCCGGCGTTAGCAAGTGGGGCGGGGCTACCGATCTCAATTCTTCCAGCATCGGTATTGAGATCGATAATGATGGCAGCGAGCCGTTCAGTCCCGATCAGATAAATAGTTTACTGCAGGTATTGGGTTATTTGAAGCGGGCATTCAATATTCCCCAAGCGAATTTTGTCGGGCATGCCGATATCGCTCCCG
>JBILFN010000126.1:0-4608 GCA_044351575.1 Chitinophagaceae bacterium | reverse complement strand
GAGATTCTAGGTTTCGGTAAAGCCAACTCCAATGGTGTCAAGCACGGCCAGGTGCTCAACATCGATGAGACGATCAAGGCCATCCGCACGGCCCTTGATAATTGTTTTGCGTCGAATCCAAATCTCGACATCAGTGAGGTATACGTGGGTATTGCGGGTCACCATATCAAGAGTTTACAAACAAGGGGCGATATGGTCCGCCAGCGTACCGAAGAAGAAGTGGCACAGCACGAGATCGATAAACTCATCGACGACCAGCGCAAGACCTACATTCCGGCCGGGGATCAGATCATCGATGTGATCCCGCAGGAATTTACGGTCGATAACATCCCCAATATTGCCAATCCGATCGGTTATGGCGGTGTTAAGATCGGTGCCAATTTTCACATTATTACCGGCGACAAAAATGCCATTCGTAATATAAACAGGAGCGTAGAAAAAGCCGGCTTAATTACCAAAGACCTGGTATTGCAACCGCTGGCCTCTTCTGCGGCCGTTATGGGACAAGAAGACCTCGAGGCCGGTGTAGCTATTGTAGATATCGGGGGTGGTACCACCGACCTGGCTGTCTTTAATGAGGGAATCTTGAAACATACGGCCGTTATCCCCTTTGCCGGCGAGAACATTACCAACGATATCAAGTCGGGACTGGGCGTATTGAAGACACAAGCCGAGCAAATGAAGGTACAATTTGGAAGTGCTCTGGCTAACGAAGCCAAGGCCAATGCGTACATCACCATTCCCGGTTTACGCGGTATGCCGGCCAAGGAGATCAGTGTAAAAAATCTGGCCAACATCATTCAAGCCCGCATGAGCGAGATCATGGACTTTGTTACCTATCATCTCAAGCAAGTCGGATTAGATAACAAGGCGCTCAATGGCGGTATCATCCTGACCGGAGGTGGTTCTCAATTGAAGCATCTGATTCAACTTACCGAATATGTTACCGGACTTAATGCCCGCATCGGTTTTCCCAATGAGCACCTGGCAGCCGGCCATATCGAGGAATTGTCCAAGCCTACGTACTCTACCTGTATCGGTCTTATCCTAAAAGGGTATGATGATTATGAGCACAATCGCAAGGACTTCGAAAAAGGCTATCGCTCCGTGCAAGTGCCCGACGGACTTCGTCGTGGCCAGACCGCTGCGACACCACAGACCGTCGAAGCTGAGGGTGTGAGCGAAGACCAGATGAAGCATCGTCGCAACTTGACCGGATTCTGGAGCAAATTCAAAGATCGCATTATCGATCTGTTCAAAGAAGAAGAAGACAAACACCTTGGATAAATAAAATTCGTACTAACCCATTCGAAATATTCCAAAACCTAACGCTCATGATTCATTTTGATCTGCCCACTGAAAAGTCGTCTATCCTCAAAGTAATTGGTGTAGGAGGAGGCGGAAGCAACGCGGTCAACTACATGTTCAATCAACAAATCGAAGGCGTCAATTTTGTGATCTGTAATACCGATGCACAAGCCTTGGCCGCCAGCGGTATCCCCAATCGTGTACAGCTTGGACCTCATCTTACACAAGGACTCGGGGCCGGAGCCAATCCCGACATTGGAAGACAAGCTACCGAGGAGTCGCTCGAAGAGATCAGAAAGATCCTGGAGGTCAATACCAAGATGGCCTTTATTACGGCCGGTATGGGAGGGGGTACCGGAACCGGTGGCGCACCCATCATTGCCAAGATCTGCAAAGACCTTGGAATCCTCACCGTAGGGATCGTTACCACTCCGTTCGCCTACGAGGGAAAGAAAAGATTGCAACAGGCCGAAGAGGGTATTCGGCAGTTACGTCAGCAAGTAGATACGTTGCTGGTCATAAGCAACGATAAACTCCGTCATCAATTCGGCAATTTAAAAATGCGAGAGGCATTTGAGAAAGCCGATAATGTGCTCGCTACCGCTGCACGTTGTATTACGGATGTGATCAACAGTACCGGACAGATCAATGTAGACTTTGCCGATGTGTGTACGGTCATGCGCAATGGGGGACGGGCTATATTGGGACATGCCGAAGTGGCCGGTACGCACCGGGCCCAGCTGGCCATAGAAGAAGCCCTGAACTCACCGCTCCTAAACGATAACGAGATCAATGGGGCCAAGTGGATCCTGATCAATATCAATTCTGCCCGTGGGGAATACGAGTTTACCATGGACGAAGTAGAGATTATTCAGCAATATCTTTTGACCAAGGCCGGCGAGAATACCGACGTTATCTTGGGTATGGGATATGATGATCTGTTGGGCGATAAACTGGGTATTACACTGATCGCTACCGGGTTCGAACATAAGGATACTCCGGGCATCACACCGATAAAAAAAGCGGCACCCGCCGAGGAGAAGATCGTTATGGTGCTTGGCCAGCAACCCGAACCTTCCGCTGCTCCGATAGCTACTGCGTTAACTGAACCACAAACGAGTGCGACCGTACCCGCAGGGAGTTCAGCAGCTGCCACAAACGAGGTGACCTCCTCTGCTGTGAGCGCTGCTGTTGTAACAACAAACGGATCGGCTACTATACTATCTGATAATGCCGTACCTGAATCGCTGATGCCCCGTTTGGTAGAAGAAACAGAAGAAACCGCTGCTGAGCAGATCACCGAAACTCCTGTTGTTTCTGCCGAAGAGACCATCATTCATTTTGAACTTTCTGCTGAAACAACGACCGGTGAGTCGGTAGAACCAACTACTGCATCGGTCCGCCCAGCGGCGATCATCGAAACAGATGCCAGTTATTTAGCGGCAGCCGTTTCTGCAAGTACTACGCCCTCTACGACTGGTCCCGCAGCAGGCGGATACCTTACGCGACCTGCCAATATTTATGCCGAGCCTCCCATGCCGGTGGTGCAAGCCACTCCGACTTCTGTAGCCACGCCTGCTGCTGTGACCGCACCGGCCGCTGTTGCCACACCGATTCAAGTACGGGTCGAGCCTCCTATTGAAGCACCGGTTCAGGCACCTGTCGAAGCCTCCAACGAATCACCGGCTCTTGTATCAGCTACTATCATTGCTGCCTCTAACACAGCGGAGTCGGACGAACTGCAAATGCAATTGATCGAAAAAGATGAGTTGCCGGCTAGCCCCACGCCTTTGCTATACGAGATCCATACAGCAACTCCTGCGGCGAGAGAGGAGGGGATCAGTATCGAGGATACGCTTGAGCAACAACGTCGAGCTGCCGATCGCCTGCAAAAGCTGCGCAACTTAAGTTATAATGTCAATGCGGCCGATCCCAATAATGAGTTCGAGACAGTGCCGGCCTACATACGACGTAACATGGAGTTGTATAACAGCGCATCGCAGATCGAGAACTTCTATAGTGGCTATGAGGTCAAAGAAGGTCCCTCCGATCAAGGGCCCATTAGTTCGCTCAATACCTTTCTCAATGGTAAGAAGCCCGATTAAATAATTCTCTGCCCGGCAGAGAAAGTTCGATGATGTGTTTTAGTTGTTCCTCCCGGCTTAAGCCGGGAGGTTTTTTTAATGAGGCCTGCCATGCAGGTAGTAGTATCAAACAATTAGCGGATCGTGGTGTTATCTTGATACTATCCCTATGGAAAAAACTGTTCTAATTACCGGAGGTACAGGATTGGTAGGTATGGCCTTGATACCGGCTTTGCTGCAACGAGGCTACCGCTTGATCTTGCTGACTCGCAGCCTTGATATGCAAACACTTCCGTATGCCGGTCATTCTGCCGTTCGCTATGCTCATTGGGATCCTCGAAAGGGCGAACTCGATACACAAGTGCTTTCTCAAGCCGATCATATAGTGCATTTGGCAGGTGCCAATGTTGCGGAAAAGCGGTGGACCGCTGCTCGAAAAAAAGAGATCGCCGATAGTCGGGTGCAGTCCGGACGCTTGCTGGTCGATAGCTTAAAGAAAATTTCGCACCGGCCACTTTCGCTCGTGAGCGCCTCTGCGATCGGCTGGTATGGTGCTGACGCTAAAGATCGTTCTGCATCTTTTACAGAGAGCGATCTTGCAGACACCTCTTTTTTAGGAGAGACCTGCCGCCAATGGGAGGAGAGCACTGCTGCTGTGACCAGCCTGGGTGTTCGTCGCGTGGTCTTGCGTATCGGAATTGTGCTGAGCAGAAAGGGAGGGGCATTGCCCGAATTCGAAAAGCCACTTCGGTTCGGTATCGCGCCATTGCTTGGGTCCGGTAAACAGATCATCAGTTGGATCCAGCTCGAGGATCTGGTTTCGATGATCCTCTTTTCGATCGAGCAATCATCTGTAGAGGGCATCTATAATGCCACAGCGCCATCGCCCGTTTCTCAGCAGACACTGATGATCGCACTGGCCCGACAACGAGGACAATTTTTTTTACCGATCCCCGTTCCTGCTTTTTGCTTGCAGGTCTTAATGGGCGAAATGAGCATAGAAGTTTTGAAGAGCACTACGGTAAGCGCTGCAAAAGTGCAGCAGGCCGGATTTCACTTTCGCTATCCAACTATCGAAGAAGCCCTTTCTGTTTGTTAGTTTCGAATGGGTTTGCCCGTGGTAAGTACACTTTGAATTCTCTCGAGCGATTTTTTTTCTCCGCATAGCGACAAGAACGCCTCTCGTTCGAGATCGAGCAAATATTGCTCCGAAACG
>JBILFN010000125.1:0-4658 GCA_044351575.1 Chitinophagaceae bacterium | reverse complement strand
CCGGGATAATCTGTTACAATAGATGCCGGAGTTTGCCCGTTGGCCTTGGCACGAAGCGACAACGCAAAATTGCGGTATAGATTCGCAAAAGCCTCTAGGTATCCCTCGGGATGTCCGGCAGGTACTCTCGTATTGTGAGACGCCGCTTCGGAAACGTAGGCAGTGCCGGTTCTTACAATCTCGGCCGGTCGATCGGGCCACTTTAGCAATAACGTATTCGGATCTTGCTGGTGCCATTCCAATCCCCCTTTTTCTCCGTATACTCGAATGCAAACCTTGTTCTCTTCTCCGGCCGCCACTTGGGTTGCCATTAGAATGCCACTGGCCCCATTATTAAATTGCAGCAGGGCAGCCCCGTCATCATCTAACCTTCTATTGGCAACAACCGTGCGAACATCGGCACAAAGCCGGGTTACGTGCAACCCACTTACATATTCGATCAAATTAAAGATGTGCGTACCAATATCGCCCATGGCCCCGGCAGCTCCGCTGCGGGCCGGATCGGTGCGCCAGTCGGCCTGCTTGTGTTGTGAGCCCTCTAAAAAGGTATGTAACCACCCTTGCGGATATTCACCGTAAATTTTTCGAATGGCACCTAGCTGTCCCAACGCAATGCGAGCGCGCGCCTCTTTGATCATCGGGTAGCCCGTATAGGTGTGACACAACAAGAGCGCTCGCCCTGTTTCTTCTCTTTTTTGATGGAGCAGACGGGCCTCTTGCAACGAAAAGGCCATGGGCTTTTCGAGCACCACATCAAAGCCCTTTTCGAGCGCTTGGATGGCAGGAGCGACATGCAGATGATTGGGAGTAACGATTGCGATTATATCTACTCTCTTCTCGGCAGGCATCGCTGCTTCTTTCTCGAGCAAGGACTCATAATTGGGATAGACCCGCTCGGGATCTAAAAAAAGATCTTGCCCTGTCAAACGCGAACAGTCCGGGTCGGAACTAAAGGCGCCGGCCATCAATTCGATCTGACCATCGAGCGCAGCTGCCATGCGATGCACCGCCCCGATAAAGGATCCCCTTCCGCCGCCGATCATGGCCATCCTTAGTTTTCGTTGCATAAAGTTGCTTGTACAAGTGAGTGCTAAAAATACTATATTTATTTTCAATTGCCTGCTATGAAACCAACCACCCGCCTTCAACTGGCTACCATGATGTTTCTCAACTTTTTTGTTTGGGGCATCTGGTTCGTTACCATGGGAACTTTCTTGGGTACCCGGCTCGGTGCCTCGGGCGTGCAGATCGGGATCGCGTACGGGACCCAATCACTGGGCGCTATTGCGGCTCCCTTCATCATCGGTTTGATAGCCGATCGTTTCTTTGCCGCTCAATTCATATTGGGCATTCTTCATTTGTGCGGAGCTGCCCTGCTTTATTACGTGTCGCTTCAAACCACATTTACCGATTTCTACCCTTACTTACTGACCTACATGATCATTTATATGCCCACCCTGGCATTGGTGAACGCTATTTCGTTTAAACAAATGCAAAATGCCGAAAAGGAGTTTTCGTTGATCAGGATGTGGGGTACCATAGGATGGATCGCCGCCGGACTGCTGATCGGATGGCTGGCCCTCGAAAAAAATCAACAACTCGATCAGACCTTTCGGATCGCAGCGGGGGTATCGCTGGTCTTGGGATTATTTAGTTTTATGCTTCCGCATACGCCGCCTCCCAAAGCGGGAACTCCTGCCAACCTCGGAGAGATCGTGGGTCTCGATGCACTGCGACTGCTAAAGGATAAGAATTTTCTGATCTTCTTCTTAGCCTCCCTGCTAATTTGTATTCCGCTGGCATTTTACTACCAAGAGACGAACCTTTTCTTGAACGAACTGGGCATGACGAATGCGGCCTCAAAAATGACCATGGGGCAAATGAGCGAGACGATCTTTTTATTTTTAATGCCTTTATTCTTCGCCCGGCTGGGCGTAAAAAAAATGCTATTGATAGGCATGGCCGCCTGGGTGCTGCGTTATGTGTTTTTTAGCTATGGCAACCTGCAAGGCGGGCAATGGATGCTCTATGCCGGCATTATTTTGCATGGCATCTGCTACGATTTCTTTTTTGTTACCGGACAGATCTACACCGATCAGTTGGCAGGAGAAAAGATCCGCTCGTCCGCACAGGGAATGATCACGCTGGCCACCTACGGGGTGGGAATGCTGATCGGATTTTGGTTTGCCGGTTATATAGCCGATTACTACAAAACCACCGATGGGCACAATTGGGCATCGGTCTGGTTGGTACCCGCCCTGATCGCCGGAATAATCTTGGCACTATTCGGTTTGTTTTTCAAAGATCCGGCTAAAAATAAATAGCATGAGCAGTGCAGATCATTTTAACCAACCACAAAAAAGCCGTCGGGCCTTGCTCAAACAATTGGGTTTGGGTACGCTGGCCGCTTCTACTGGCCTTCTAGCAAATGGCAGGCAACAGGCTACCGGCCACAATCAAAAAGACCCGTCAGCGTCATTAGGACCTGCCGAAGAAAAAGATAAAGGGAACAAACTTGCATTAAAGGGGAATATAAATCATTCGGTCTGCTCCTGGACCTATAGCTTTTTATCGCTTTCGCAACTTTGCGATGTGGCCCGATCGATCGGTATTGGTGCTATCGATCTTGTTAAGCCCGCCGATTTTTACATACTGAAAGAAAAGAACATCGATTGTTCCATGTGCTATACAGCAGGGGAGACCAGCTTGACCAAAGGCTTCAACGACAAAAAGCATCACGGGTGGTTGACCAGGGACTACCTGGAAGCTATCCCCCTGGTGGCCAAGGCCGGGTATAAAAATCTGATCTGCTTTAGCGGCAATCGCAATGGAATGGATGACGAAACAGGTTTACAAAATTGCAAAGAGGGATTGTCGCAAATTATGGGGACCGCCGAGAAATTCGGTGTTACCATTCAAATGGAGCTGTTTAACAGTAAGGTAGACCACAAAGATTACATGGCAGATAAAAGTGCGTGGGGCATCGAACTCTGCAAGAGGATCGGCTCGCCAAACTTTAAACTGCTGTACGATATCTATCACATGCAGATCAACGAGGGTGATGTAATAAGGACCATTCAGGATCATCACAGCTGGTTTGGCCATTACCATACGGCCGGGGTGCCGGGCCGACACGAGATCGATGAAACGCAAGAATTGTATTATCCGGCCATTATGCGTGCGATCCATGCCACCGGCTACACGGGCTACGTTGCCCAGGAGTTTATGTCGGTCAAGAAAGATCCGCAAGAGAAGATCGAAGCACTTCGTAACGCCATTCAAATTTGTGACATTTAAATTGATCGAATATGCCTTCTGTACAGTATGACGCCATCGTTGTCGGTTCCGGTATTAGCGGTGGCTGGGCCGCCAAGGAACTGACCGAAAAAGGATTGAACGTGCTCTTGCTAGAAAGAGGACGGGATATCGAACATATCAAAGATTATGTAACGGCTACTAAAGAGTCGTGGGAGTTCCCTCACCGCGGTATTATGCCCACGCAACAAATGCTGCAAGACTATCCGGTGCTCAAGCGTGACTATCCTCTCAACGAGACCGTGCTGGACCTTTGGGTCAAAGACAAAGAATCACCCTATACTGAAACAAAACCCTTCTCGTGGTTCAGAGGGTATCATGTAGGGGGACGCTCGCTGATGTGGGGAAGACAGAGTTACCGATTTAATAAATGGGATTTTGAAGCCAACCTGATCGACGGGCATGGTGTAGATTGGCCCATTCGCTACGAAGATCTGGCACCTTGGTACAGCTATGTAGAGAAGTTTGCAGGTATACAAGGCAGTAAAGAAGGACTCGAGGTATTACCAGACGGAGAATTTATGCCGGCCATGGAAATGAACTGCGTTGAAAAAGACGTGGCCGCAAAGATCAAAAATTCTTTCAAAGGCTCCCGGCATATGTTCATTGGCAGAAGCGCCAATATAACCGTGCCGCATCAAGAAAGGGTCAATTGCCAATACCGAAATAGGTGTTGGAGAGGATGTCCGTTCGGGGGCTACTTTAGTACGCAATCCTCTACCCTGCCAGCCGCCATGAAGACCGGACGGCTTACCCTGCGCCCCTACTCGATCGTAACGCAAGTACTCTATGACAAAGACAAGCAAAAAGCATCGGGGGTAGAGGTGCTCGACGCCATTGACAGCAAGACGTACACTTTCAATGCCAAGATTATTTTCTTATGCGCCTCCTCGTTTAATTCTACCTGGATCTTGATGAACTCAGCTACCAACATTTGGCCCGAAGGACTGGGCAGCAGCAGCGGTGAGCTGGGACACAATGTGATGGACCACCACTTTAGACTGGGGGCCAGCGGAAAGACGAGTGCATTCAATGATCGATACCAATACGGCAGAAGACCTACGGGTATTTACATTCCTCGCTTTAGAAACATCTATACTGACAAAAGGGATTATGTACGTGGCTTTGGCTACCAGGGGGGTGCGGGTCGTGGCCGTGGCGTAGAGGTACCGGAATTTACGATCGGCGCATCCCTAAAAGAAGCATTGAGTGTACCATCTGATCACTGGGGTATGGGCATTATGGGATTTGGAGAGATGCTACCCTATCACGAGAATAAAATTTCGCTCGATAAGAACGTTAAGGATAAATGGGGATTACCGGCACTCAATATGGATGTGGAG
>JBILFN010000124.1:0-4666 GCA_044351575.1 Chitinophagaceae bacterium | reverse complement strand
GCGTGGCAGATCGATGGTAAGACCACGTATGCACTCGAAGGATCTGTATTTATTGGAGGGGCCGTGGTACAGTGGCTACGCGATGAATTAAAAGTGATCAATAGCGCCCCCGATATCGAAAAGTTAGCGGCCTCGGTAAAAAGTACAGACGGCGTATATGTGGTGCCTGCCTTTACGGGATTGGGGGCTCCACATTGGAGTGCGCACGCCAGAGGAGCAGTGTTCGGTATTACGCGGGGCACCAACCATGCGCATATTGCCCGCGCAGCACTCGACAGTATCGCCTATCAATCGGCCGATCTGCTCAGCGCAATGCAAGCCGATGCGCACATTCCCATTCGAGAACTGCGGGTAGACGGCGGTGCCACGGCCAACGACATGCTCATGCAGTTTCAGGCCGATGTTCTCGATTGCAACGTAGTGAGGCCCGTCATTACCGAGACAACCGCCATGGGAGCTGCCTTTTTAGCAGGGCTTGGTGTCGGTCTTTGGAAAGACCAACAAGCGCTCGCCGCACACTGGAGATCAGCCCGCATTTTTGAACCACAGTTGCCAGCCGAACAGCGTATACAACTAGTAAAAGGATGGCAGCGTGCGATCAATGCCACCATTGCCTGGGCCAACGATCGCGAAAACTAAAATTGTACTACCCTAACCGATCTAATTGAACCCCTATGCATCCTACCCTGACCGAATTTCTCGGAACCGCACTGCTCATCTTCTTGGGCTGTGGCGTCAATGCCAATAATACCCTGCATCGCGCATACGGAAAAAACAGCGGCTGGCTTCTGATCAGCCTTGGCTGGGGACTCGCTGTCTTTGTGGCTGTCTATGTGAGTGTTCATCTCGGGGGCAGTGGCCATCTCAATCCGGCTGTCAGTATCGCTATGCTGATGATGAGCAAGATCTCACCCATGCTGTGCGCTCAATATGTAGCAGCGCAGCTGGGGGGTGCGTTTGTCGGTGCTGTGTTAGTATGGATCTCTTACCGCGATCATTTTAATGAGCATACCCATGCCGAAGAAAAATTAGGCGTGTTTGCAACGGGGCCGGCCATCCGTAACACAACACAAAATCTTCTCAGCGAGACCTTGGCAAGTCTTGCTTTTGTATTCTGTATACTCTGCATTCAACCGGCCACCACTTCGCTGGGGAGTCTCGATGCCCTGACCGTAGGGCTATTGGTGATGACCATCGGAATGTGCCTGGGTGGAACAACAGGCTATCCCCTCAATCCTGCCCGGGACCTGGGACCTCGTATCGCGCATGCACTATTACCCATTAAAGGAAAAGGAAAGAGTAATTGGGATTATGCCTGGCTTCCTGTTGCTGCACCCATATTGGGAGCTGCTCTGGGCGTGCTACTCTATCAAGTGGTAACTGCGTAACCGGCAGGCTAGCTTACACTAGCGATCGAGCACCACGTCGCAGGCCTCTACAATTACAGCCGCTGCTTTCTTTAACTGCTCGGGATGAATGATCAATGGCGGCGAGATACGCAAACAATGAGGCGCAAATAAAAACCAATCGGTCAGCACCCCCTTATCGATACAATAATCGATTACCTTTTTACAGCTTTCGAAAGACTCAAACTCAACGGCCATCCACAATCCGGCACTGCTTATTGATTTGATCTTGGAATGATGAAGCGCCTGGCGCAGGACCTTTTCTTTTTCTTGTACTTGCTCGATCCATCCTTCTTGCAACAAGGCCTCGAAGGCCGCCAGTCCTGCCGCACAACAGACCGGATGACCCCCGAACGTGGTAATATGCCCCAATACCGGACGATCGGTCAGTTGATCCATCCATTTTTTATCGGTAATAAATGCGCCGAGAGGCATCCCTCCCCCAAGTGCCTTTCCCAACAGCAGCACATCGGGTATCACGTCAATTGCCGAAAAAGCCCATAGTGTTCCGGTTCTGCCAAAGCCCGCCTGAATCTCATCGAAAATAAGCAGGGCACCGGTCTCGTTACATTTTTTTCGTACCGACCTAATAAAGTCGAGGTTCGGTCTTACAACACCCGATTCGGCCTGTACGGTCTCCATCACTATGCAGGCCGTGTGCGAATCGATCGCGTCAATGGCAGCTGTATCATTAAGGTCGTAATGCCAGATATCGGGTAGCAGCGGTCTAAAGGCATTGCGGTAGTACTCATCGCCCAATAAACTTAATGCCCCTTGCGTTGAGCCATGATACGACTTGTTAAATGCGATCATCTTGGTGCGACCCGTCACCCGCTTGGCCAGCTTCATAGCCCCTTCGGTAGCCTCAGCGCCAGAGTTGGTAAAATACACCGATTGCAGATTCGATGGGAGTTGCCGGGCCAGTGCAGTGGCGTAGCGAACCTGTGGTGATTCGATCATTTCGCCATAGACCATTACATGCAGGTAAGCATCGGTCTGCGCCCGAATGGCCTCTGTGACCTTGGGATGACGATGGCCGATATTGGCCACACTGATTCCGCCGATCAGATCGATATACTCTTTTCCATGCGCATCGTAAAGGGTAGCACAATCGGCACGCACTACCGCTATGGCCAGCGGAGCCGGTGAGGTCTGTGCCACATGTCTAAAAAAAAGTTCACGTTCATTCATGCGTAGATCGGGATGGGGCTGGTCCGCGTTTCAACAAATGGTCGGGTCCTCGTTTCAACAAAGGAAACAAAGAAAATCGACCTTTTAAAATTTGCGCTACTTTGCACCTGTAAATTGACGTTGACCATGGCAACCATTCTTCCGGTAAGAGGCAAGCAACCACAGTGGGGTGCAAATTGTTTTTTAGCCCCCAACGCTACGGTGATAGGAGATGTGGTAATGGGAGACGACTGCAGCATCTGGTTCAATGCGGTGGTGCGGGGCGACGTAAACTTTATTCGCATGGGGCATAAGGTCAATGTGCAAGATGGCGCCTGTATACACGGCACTTTTGAAAAATGTGGTACCACCATCGGAAACAACGTATCCATCGGGCATCATGCCATCGTACACGGCTGCACCCTGCACGATAATGTGCTGGTCGGCATGGGAGCCATTGTAATGGACAAGGCTGTTGTACATTCTAATACTATTATTGCCGCCGGCGCCGTTATACTCGAGAATACCGTTTGTGAACCGGGCAGCATTTATGCCGGCGTACCGGCTAAAAAAGTAAAGGATATATCCGGCGAACTGATCGAAGGAGAGATTCACCGGATTGCCCAAAACTATGTTCGCTATTCTGCCTGGTTTACGAACCCCGATACACCTACTCCATGAAAAAAAGGATAGTGATACTGGCACTGGTCTGCATTTGCTGCAGCTCGTGCAAACTTTGGCACAAGGTCTTTCCTCCCAAACTCCCGTATGGCCAACCCATTGGCGCCGAAAAGATCATCAATGGCGATCCCAAAGCCGAAAAACAGCTCAAGAAACAACCCAAGTTCAAATACTAATAGAAAATAATACTAACACCCCTATGGCAGTCTATGATTGCCGCTAGAACGCTTTCAGTATTGCTTTTCCTCGATAGAATCTAAAATAGAAAGATAACTGATGTAACGATCCTCATGGATGCGTCCTTCTTGTACTGCTTTTTTAACGGCACAGCCCGGTTCGTTGTAATGCTGACAATTATTGAATTGGCAATCGGGCAACAGTGGTTGCATCTCCGAAAAATAATGAGAGAGTTCTTGTTTACTAATATCGACCAGTCCAAATTCTCGCATACCGGGCGTATCGATAATCTTGCCCCCTTGTGGTAGATCGAACATCTCGGCAAAGGTGGTCGTGTGTTGTCCCTTACCACTCCATCCGCTTACATCTTGCGTCTTGCGATTCATTCCCGGAAACCACATATTGAGCAGACTCGATTTACCGACCCCACTATGTCCGGAGAGCAAGGTCGTTTTATTCGTAAGCGTCTCCAGCAATGCATCCATTCCCTGTCCGGTGGCGGCGCTGACCAGTAACACCCGATAACCGATCGATTCGTACATGGCTCGTAACGACTCGAAGCGATCCATCTCTTTTTGTCGGTACAGGTCGGCCTTATTAAATACGATCAGCGGGGTTACATGATACATGGCCGCCGCCACTAAAAATCGATCGATAAACCCCTGTGAGGTCTTGGGTTCCTTGAGCGTAGCCACCAGCACTGTTTGGTCCAGATTGGCCGCTACGATATGATGCTGGTGCTTGTGACGGGGACTTTGCCGATTGATATAGTTGTGGCGAGGTAAGATCTCGCTGATCACGGCCGTGGCTGCCGCCTCGGATTCGATCTCGAACGTAACCTGATCGCCTACTGCCACCGGGTTGGTCGATGTGATCTCGTCGAGCTTTAAGACCCCTTTCATACGGGCATTCCAGAACATACTTTTTTCGTCGCGAACGATGTACCAGCTACCCGTAGATTTATAGACCAGTCCTTTCATTTACGATAGGTATTTTCCGACAATAGGCATTCGTCTACCCACGCCAAAGGCCTTTGGAGATATGCGGATGATCGGACAAAATTGATTGCGCTTGTACTCGTTCTTATTGACCAATCCGAGTACATGGTCTACCAGGGACGCTTCGTATCCCAGTTGTTTGATCGCGGCAGGCGATCTTCTTTTTTCGATGTATTGGTACAAGATATGATCGAGCACCTCGTATGCGGGAAGCGAATCGGTATCGAGCTGATC
>JBILFN010000043.1:0-13090 GCA_044351575.1 Chitinophagaceae bacterium | reverse complement strand
CTGCATCTTCTTGAGCAACTCCAGATTGGCTTGTTTGGCATCGGGGCTATCCCAGCGAACGTAATCGGCATAGTCATGATTACCCAACACCGAATAGATGCCCAACGGAGCTTGCAGCCGACTAAACACATCGAGATAGGGATCCATCTCGGTAGCCAGATTATTGACCAGATCTCCGGTAAATAAGATCAGGTCGGGCGATTGGGCCATTATTTTCTCTACTCCGCGCTCTACGGCCGAGCGGTCCGTAAAACTTCCGGCGTGTATATCGGATATGTGTACAATGCGCAATCCGTTAAAAGCAGCGGGCAGTTGCGCAAAACGCAGTTGAATGTTCTTGACCTGGTAACGGTACCGATTACCCATTCCATAGGCTAAAGCTCCAAAGAGTCCCGATCCGGCCAACATGCCGGCCCAGCTTAAAAAAGCAGAGCGTGTAATCAGATCGGTCTGTTCGCCTCCCCCGGCCGATGCGGTCTTATTGTTGACCACCTTGGCAACGCTCCATTGCAAGGCTCGTCGAACATCATCTGTTAAAAAGAATAGGGCTGCCAATAATTTAGCCAAAAAAAGACCGGCAATTAGCGCAAATAGTACCGAGCGGGCCACCTGGCTTGCATTCTTTGAAAAAAGAAGGGGTAAAAAAATAAGGAGTGCCAGCGAAAGAATCGAGATAAACCAGTAGGAACCATGTAACAGGGCCCTGCTGCGCGAACTGGAGCCAGTGGTCAAGTGGCGCATGACCTGAAAAACGTACAGATCGAGCAAAAAAACGAATCCTATAAAGATCCACCAGAAGGGGGCGTTGCGCATGGGAAGGTAAAATTAGTGGGCAAAACTTAATTTTGTCGTCTTCGGCCAATCAGGCATCTTTACCACTAACATTTTCAACGTAAGGAAGTTCAACAGACTATGGGAAGAATCATCGGAGTCGCTAACCAAAAAGGAGGGGTCGGAAAAACCACTACCGCCATCAATTTGGCGGCCAGTTTCGCGGTACTCGAATACAAAACGTTGCTGGTCGATGCCGATCCACAGGCCAATAGCACCACCGGTGTGGGATTTGACCTGCACAACGTTACCCAAAGCCTGTACGACTGCATGGTCAACCAGGCCAAGGCCAAAGATGTGATCTTAAAGACCGAGATCCCCAACTTAGACCTGATTCCCTCGCACATCGACCTGGTGGGTGCCGAAATTGAAATGATCAATTATCCCAACCGCGAAACCGTGCTAAAGAACTTGGTCGAGGCGGTAAAAGAGGAATATGATTTTATCATCATCGACTGCTCACCTTCTTTGGGGCTGATCACTGTCAATGCGCTCACGGCCGCAGACTCGGTGGTTATTCCCGTACAAGCCGAATTCTTTGCCCTTGAGGGACTGGGCAAGCTGCTCAACACCATCAAGATCGTACAGAGCCGCCTCAATACGCAGCTGGTGATCGAAGGTATTCTAATGACCATGTACGACGGAAGGTTGCGACTTTGCAATCAAGTGGTCAGCGAGGTAAGAAGACATTTCGAAGACATGGTCTTTACGACCATCGTGCACCGCAATGCACGGCTGGCAGAAGCGCCCAGCACGGGCAAACCGGTGATCCTCTACGATGCCAATAGCAAAGGCGCCATGAACTACCTGAACCTGGCCAAAGAGATCTTGCAAAAGAATAATCTGACCCGCATCAAGAACGAAGAACGAATTTTAGAATTATAACTATGAGCAACCCCAAGCAACACAAAGACCAGTTGGGCAAAGGGATTCGCTCACTGCTGCAAAGTATCGATACCGACCTAAAGACCACAAGTGGTCAACTTAAACCGGCGGTGGTAGAATCGGCCACGGCCAGCACCAGAATAGCGGTAGCAGACATTGAACCCAATCCTAAGCAACCCCGTCGCGATTTTGACGAAAGCGCCCTACAACAATTGGCGGCCTCCATAAAGCAACACGACATTATTCAACCGATTACCGTGGCCAAACTGGCGGGCGGAAAATATCGATTGATATCGGGAGAGCGCAGATGGCGCGCCGCTAAACTGGCCGGACTATCCGATATTCCCGCCTACCAGCGACAGGCCAACGACCAACAGTTACTGGAACTGGCCTTGCTCGAGAATTTGCAACGAGAAGACCTCAATGCCATAGAGGTAGCCCTTAGTTACAAACGCATGATGGACGAGTTGCATTATACACAAGAGCAGGTGGCTGACCGAATGGGCAAAGACCGCAGCACGGTGGCCAATAGTATTCGCCTGCTGAAATTACCGCCCGACATTCAGCTGGCCGTACGAAAAGGCGAACTGAGCATGGGGCATGCCAGAGCACTACTCGCCATTGAACTGGTCGATGTACAGCTCTATGCCTTTAAGGAGATTATGCAGAAAGGTCTTTCCGTGCGACAAACCGAGATGCTTGTTCAGCAGGTAAAAAGAGACCAGCCCGCTGTTAAAAAAATCGCAAAATCGACAACGTCCTCTCCCCTAAAAAGAATTGAAGATAAATTAGCGTCTCATTTCAGCACCCGAGTACGCATCAAGCAACAGCGTGATGGGCAAGGCCAGCTGATTATAGAGTACTATTCGTCCGAAGAACTCAATAAAATTCTCCGGCAACTGAATGCCCCGCTCGATTAATGAAGTCTTTTTTATTTTTCTGCGTTTGCAGTTTTTCTTTTTTGTTCGCATCTGACAGCTTCGGACAACCTGCACCGACCGCCAGACAAAACCGCTACGACTCGGCCACAGCGGCGCATCCACCCAAAAAGGCGGCTCTTCGATCGGCCCTCTTACCCGGACTTGGTCAGATCTACAACAAGAAGATCTGGAAAGTTCCGATCGTGTACGGCGCATTGGCCACCTCGGGTGCGATCTTCTTTTACAACCTCAATAACTACCAAGACACGCGCTTTGCCTTTCGGGTAAAATACAACATGCGCGTTAACCGAACAGACTCGGCGCTGTTCGTAAAGATCAAACCCAACTTGCAACCGCTTCCAGAAGAGAGTTTAAAGTACTACAGAAATCAGTTTAGACGAGATATAGACTACTCGGCCCTTTTCTTTTTGGTTCTTTGGGGATTGAACGTAGTGGACGCTGCCGTAGATGCCCATCTCAAAAGTTTTGACGTGGGCAACGACCTGAGTCTTCGGATTGCACCGGGCTACAGCGAAACCGCCGCTACACACGGACTGAGTCTTCGGCTTACGATCGGAAAGTAATTCAGAAAAAAACAATCGAGAGCTCGCTTGCTTATTTACAGCCCAGCACCTCGCACAACTTGGCTTCGAGGGCAGGGCCTCGCAAATTCTTGGCTATGATGGTACCACTGGGATCGACCAGAAAATTATAAGGGATCCCATTGACCCGATACAGACGGGCCGCTTCGTTGTTCCAGAATTTAAGATCACTTACATGGGTCCAGGTAAGTTTGTCTTTCTTGATAGCCTCGATCCATTTGCTCCGTTGGTCTTCGCGATCGAGCGACACGCCTAGGACCGTAAAATTCTTTTCTTTGAATTTCTTGAAATTCTCGACCACATTGGGATTCTCTTGGCGGCAAGGCCCGCACCAGCTGGCCCAAAAATCGACCAACACGTATTTTCCTTTGAACGAAGAGAGCGATACCATCTTACCGCTGGTATCGGCCTGGGTAAAGTCTATTGCCTTTGATCCAATAGCACCGATCTTGCCATCTTGTATCATGGCACCCACTTGTTTGCCGGGCGTGCTTTGCTGAGCGGAAGCTTGCAACGACCCGAAACACTTTTCGAGCCAGGCCATATCATTAAAAAATCCATAGGTAGCAGCCAGCACAAAGCTGGTTACGGGCGAAGCAGGCTCTTGCTTGACCAACTGTTCAACCAATTGCTGCATGGCCGCATTCGTACCGGCGTAGGCTGCCATTATGCTGTCGCGCCCATTGCCACCGGGCGTGGCATTGAGAGCCGTGGCTTGTTGGTTACGCAGTTGTACATAGGGCACAAAACCCGATAAGAAGCGCTGAAAAATTAGATGAGCTCCGCTTCCTTCGAGTTGCATAGCGCCCGGATTGCCTTTGCTGCCTTTAATGACCATGGGTTTGGCTTCGATAAAAATTTCTGCAGGCTGCGACTGGTCGCCCATGAACAAAAAGACCAACGAGGGTTCGGACAAAACGCCCCGCAGCACAAATTGATTATTGATTATGCGACCCTGGGCCAACGCTGTATTCTCGCCACTGCGCACCAACTTTACTTCACTGCTGTCGGCAAATCCCTCTACCTGGCCAGACAGGCTAAATTCCGTTGCGGTCTGTGCTGCGACATAAAAAGAGCCGAGCCATAAACAACCTGCAATAAGCGCGATACGAGCTATCATGTAAATCTGTTTTAAGAACAATAAGACAAAGATAAGCAATCAGCGCAGCTGCTGTCTGAACTGCAGTAACGACTTAAGGTCCTTGTCGCCGGGAGCGATCTCGAAATCGGTGGTCAGGTCAATTCCAAAAAAGTCGGGGTGATCGATACCTCTTACCATTGAGGCCCGCGATTTGTCAATACCTCCCGAGATAAAAAAAGGCTTTTCTATTCGCGCCTGCTTGAGTAACGTAAGATCAAGACCGCCTCCATAGAGATCGGCAGCAGTCGCCAGAGGGCCACTAAACAGATAATAATCGCAAACGGCATCATACTCCTTTACGAGTTTATCTATCGAAGCCGCATCGTGTGGCAGATAAAAAGACTTTATCACCTCTACCTCTGTACTAAGGTCATCGCAGAGTGTTGCACCCTCGTCTCCGACCAGCTGCACCACATCGAGCTTGTATTCGTCGATAATATCGAGGGCCTCGCTTAGTGAGGGATTACGCATAATGCCGACCTTTTTTACATCAAAGTCTGCCTTTCTTACCTCTTGGGCCGACAAGGCATCACCGGCATACCATGGCGAGTCGGGTATAAAGACCAATCCGGCCATATCGATCTCGAGACCATCCAGTTGCTGCAATTGCTTAAAGGTGGTAATTCCACAGACCTTGATATTCATAGTGGTTGCTTTAGTAAGGACTTGGCAAATATCGAGCTTTAATTTACAATATACCGAACGGTTTTTGAGTGTATTCCCAATGTGCGGCGACTGTTTTGCCTTATCTTTCTGGTCCTAAAATAATTGAGCCATGCGAAATAAGATCCGCTTTTTTTCGACCTTACTACTGCTATGCATTACACTTATACCCGCGCTTGGACAACAGAGCGGAGGCTACAAGCTTCCTCCCAAAGAAGTAGCCGACATGTTACTGGCGCAGCGGCCGGCCGCTGTAAGCATCGACAATAAAGGGGAGTGGATGCTTTTGAGTGAGACGAACAGCTATGCGGCCATGGAAGATCTGGCGGCCCCGGAACTGAAGATCGCCGGACTTCGCATCAATCCCCGCAACGCAGGCCCCAGCCGGCAGTCACTGATCCATACCCTCAAACTTCGTAATGCGGTTACGGAAAAAGAATATGCCATTGGCGGGTTGCCACAACCACTCAAGGCCACTGCAGTTAGCTGGAGTCCCGATCAACAAAAAATTTCTTTTCTGCAAATGAATCAGGACCGCATCGATCTATATGTGATCAGTGTAGCCCAGCAAAAAGCCATTCGCATCAACCGAACCCCCATCAATGCGGTGCTAAATCGTTACCAATGGAAAGACAACAATACGCTGTTGTACTTTACTTGCACGCAACCGGCCTCGGCCGCACCTGCCAAACCGGAAGTACCGGCCGGTCCGGCCATTCAAGAAAATAGTGGTAAGGCCAGTCCTCGCCCCACCTTTCAGGATCTGATCAAATCGCCGCACGACGAAGCGCTGTTTGCTTTTTACGCCCAGGCACAACTAGTGAGCAATAGCGGTGGCACCGAAACCCGGCTGGGAAATCCGGCACTATACAAAAGCCTTAGCGTGTCGCCCGATAAAAAATATTTCTTGCTAGAGATCATCGTACCTCCTTTCTCGTATACGGTACCTGCCACTGGTTTTGCGTCTCGTGTAGTCATCACCGATGCTAATGGAAAATTCATAAAAGAGTTAGCACAATTACCTTCTTCAGAGACAGCACCCGGCGGGAACGATAATGTGCAAAACGTACCGCGCAGCTTTGACTGGCGCGACGACGAACCGTCCACGCTCACCTGGTGCGAGCCTCTCGATGGCGGACTTATCAAAAACGAAGCCACGTATCGTGATGCGGTGTATGCGCTATCGGCACCCTTTACTGGCGACAAGAAAAAACTATTTGCTACCAAGCTGCGCTATAGCAACACGATCTGGGGGCACGAAGGACTTGCCCTGGTTACCGAAGGGCTGCGCTCCAAGCAATTGACCGCGCTCGATCGTTTCAATCCCATTACCGAAGATCTGGAACGTATCATGACCCGCAACACGACCAATGCCTATGCAAACCCCGGCAATCCGCTCACGCGACAAAATGAATTTGGCAAGCAAGTACTGTGGACCATCGATAAGGGAAATAAGGTATTGATGATCAATAACACGGGCAGCTCTCCCAAAGGCGATCTGCCTTTCTTGCTTTCGTTCGATGTACATACCAAAAAAGCCGACACGCTCTGGCGGTGCAAAGAGAAAAGTTTTGAGACCATCGTTAAGGTCATCGACGCAGAAAAAGGAGTACTAATTACGCAACGCGAAAGCGAAAAAGAAGTTCCCAACTACTATCGCACGCGGCTTGGTACAGCCGCAGGCAGTGAAGCGTTGACACAATTCAAAGATCCCTACCCTGCCATGGCGGGCGTTCGTAAGCAAAAGATCGTGTATAAACGCGCGGATGGCATTACCCTGACCGGTGAATTATACCTCCCAAAGGGATACGATGCAAAACGAGATGGAAAATTACCGGTATTGATCTGGGCTTATCCTGCAGAATTTAATTCAGCGGCCGATGCCGCACAGATCAGGGGCAGCGAACATCGCTTTACCTATTTGAACGGAGGCTCACCCGTATTTTATGTAACCCAGGGATACGCCGTGCTCAATAATGCAGAGATGCCCATTGTGGCTACTTCTTCCGAGGCGAAGCCCAATGACAATTTTATTGAGCAGCTTACGCTCAATGCCAGCGCCGCCATCAATGCACTCGACTCGATGGGCGTGGGCGATCCCGCGCGGGTAGCCGTGGGAGGTCACAGCTATGGGGCTTTTATGACCGCCAATCTGCTGGCCCACACCAAACTTTTTAAGGCCGGTATTGCCCGCAGTGGTGCGTACAACCGCACCCTGACCCCCTTTGGTTTTCAGAACGAAGACCGAAATTATTGGGAAGCCCCCGAACTCTATAACCGCATGAGCCCCTTTAGCTATGCCAACCAGATAAAAACACCCCTGCTTCTTATTCATGGAGAGATGGACAACAACACAGGCACCTTTCCCATTCAAAGCGAGCGTATGTTCAATGCGATCAAAGGGCATGGCGGAACCAGCCGCTACGTAAGCCTGCCCTACGAATCGCATGGGTATACGGGCAAAGAGAATCTGTTGCATGTGCTGGCCGAACAGTTCGAATGGTTAGAAAAATTCGTAAAAACGCCGTCGCCCGCAACTGGCGAGAAAAAGGGATTTTGATGTTTTTTTGTGACAATGGGCCCTCTCTGTTTGCCGCAGAAAATCTTACTTTTGCAGCTGATTAAAACCTGTAAAACCGCTTGTTATGGCCGACCTGTTTGAAAGACTGTTAAAGAATGCCGGACCGCTGGGACAACACCGCGAAAGAGCCCATGGTTACTTTGCTTTTCCTAAGTTAGAGGGAGAGATCAGCAGCCGCATGAAATTTCGGGGCAAGGACATGATCGTTTGGAGTCTTAACAACTACCTCGGCCTGGCTAATCACCCCGAGGTGCGCAAGGCCGATGCCGATGCGGCCGCGCAGTACGGACTAGCCTACCCCATGGGCGCCCGTATGATGAGTGGCAACAGCAACTACCACGAACAATTAGAGGCAGAACTGGCCGCCTTTGAGATGAAAGAAGATGCCATACTGCTCAATTTCGGTTACCAGGGTATGGTAAGTGTCATCGATGTACTCTGCGGTCGTCATGACGTGATCGTCTACGATGCAGAGAGTCATGCTTGCATCATTGACGGACTGCGACTGCATCCCGGACACCGTTATGTATTTAAACATAACGACGTGGAAGATTGTGAAAAACAATTACAACGTGCCACGGCACTGATCGATAAGCAAAAGACCGGCGGTATTCTGGTCATAACCGAAGGCGTATTTGGCATGGCCGGTGATCAGGGAAAATTAAAAGAGATCGCTGCACTCAAAGAAAAATATCAATTCAGGCTATTGGTCGACGACGCACACGGATTCGGTACGCTGGGAAAGACAGGTGCCGGCGCGGGAGAAGAACAAGGCATTCAAGACAAGATCGATATTTACTTCTCTACGTTCGCTAAATCGATGGCCAGTATTGGGGCCTTTGTAGCCGGCGACAAAGTCGTTGTCGATTACATTCGCTACAATATCCGCTCACAGATCTTTGCCAAGAGTCTTCCTATGCCATTGGTACTGGGCAACCTTAAAAGACTGGAGCTTTTGCGCAATCACCCCGAACTTAAGGATAAGCTCTGGAGCAATGCCCGCAAACTGCAGCAGGGACTCAAGGACCGCGGGTTCGATATTGGCAAGACCGATTCTGTGGTAACTCCCGTTTACATGAAAGGGGGAGTAGAAGAGGCCACCGCAATGGTTATGGACCTTCGCGAGAACTATGGCATCTTTGCCTCGATCGTAGTATATCCTGTTATTCCAAAAGGTCATATCATCTACCGCCTGATCCCCTCTGCCGTACACACCGACGAAGACATCCGTCTTACGCTCGAAGCTTTTACCGAGACCAAGGTCAAACTCGATGCGGGTGCTTACAAAGTAGAGGCCATTCCAGACATGGCAGAAAAAAAATAAAATACTATGCGACTGCTGTTCCTTTTTTTAGCGCTTCCCGCCCTTTGCTGGAGCCAGACAAAGACCATTACATTAGAGGACATCTATAAAAAAGGGACCTTTCGAGCCGATGCGGTTTCTGCATCGTTCACAGAGAGCAAAGCCGCCGCCCCTACTGTCAATTGGGAACGCCTTGCCGATGCCAATGGAAAAAAGATCGGACGCCCCGACGAAATCATCACCTGCGAGGCAACGCCTAACCTGCAGCTACTCAAAACAAAGACCGAATCTATTTACCGTCGCTCTTCCAAGTCGTTACTCTATCTGTTCAATACGACTGATTCTACGCTGGTACAGATCGGCGGAGATACCAAATCGCTTCATCCGCAATTTTCGCCCGATGGTCAGCACGTTTCGTATGTGCAGAACAATAATTTGATGCTCTATCACATTGCGACGGCCAGTTCGAAGGCCGTGACCACCGATGGAAAATGGAATTATGTCATCAACGGAAATTGTGACTGGGTGTACGAAGAGGAATTCGAGTTCAGCCGCGCTTATGAATGGAGTCCCGGCGGAAATTACATTGCCTATTACCGCTTTGACGAATCGGGGGTAAAGGAATTCAACATGACGATGTACGATAACGCCCACAACACCGATTATCGCTACAAGTATCCCAAGGCCGGCGACGACAATTCGGTGGTAGACATCTTCATTTACGATGTTAAGAACGCCAGCAAGGCCAAAGCCGAGTACGAGGCGGGCGATATCTACATTCCCCGTATCAAATGGACCACGAACGATCGCCAATTGGTGGTATTTTGGATGAACAGGCATCAGAATGTGCTAAAGCTGCTCAGCACCGATGCGGTGACCGGTAAGAGTACTCTTCTTTACGAGGAGAAGAACAAATACTTTGTAGAGATCAATGACGATTGGTGGTTCTTGAAAGATGGCAAGCACTATTTGTTTAGCAGTGAAATGAACGGCTATCGACATCTCTACCTCTATGGCCTCGATGGCACTATAAAAAAACAACTGACCAAAGGCAATGCGGAGGTCACTGAGGTCAACGCAGTAGACGAGGTCAATAAACGGATCTACTATACACTGGCCTGGCCCCGCCCCATGGACCGCAATCTCTTTGTAACCGACTTTAACGGAGATAAAACCTACGCCCTCACGCAAGGAGAGGGGTGGAACCGCGCTACCTTCAATGACGACTTCAGCAAATTCATTCTTTACTATTCGAACATCAACACGCCGCAGACCGTTAGTTTGCAGCAAGTAGTGACCGATAAGAAAAAAGCCATCAGTGCGGTACAAGAAAAGATATTTGGGGAATCCCCCAAATTAAAGGCTACGATGCGCGACTATGGCTTTGAAGCTGCCACGTTTATCCGCATCCCCAATAGCAAAGGCGATACCCTCAATGGGTGGATGCTAAAGCCCGCAGGCTTTGAGCCAACCAAAAAATATCCGGTCTTGTTTTGCAACTATGGTGGCCCTGGTTCACAACAAGTGGCTGATCGCTTTGGAGCGGTAAGCACTTGGCACCAGCTGCTGGCCCAAAAAGGATTTATTGTGGTAAGCATAGACAATACCGGCACGGGTTACCGCGGAGAAGAATTTAAAAAGAAGACCTACTTGCAACTAGGAAAACTCGAGATCGAAGACCAGATCGATGCGGCGATCTTTTTGGGACAGCAACCCTGGGTCGACAAAAATAAAATAGGCCATTGGGGGTGGAGCTATGGTGGATTTATGAGCTCGCTGGCTATTACCAAAGGAGCCGGTGTATTCAGTGCGGCAGTAGCCGTGGCCCCTGTAACCAGCTGGCGATTTTATGATAACATTTATACGGAGCGCTATATGCGTACGCCTAAAGAAAATGCGGCCGGCTACGACAATAACTCACCCATCAACCATACCGACAAGATCAAAGGAAAATACTTGATCATTCATGGTACGGCCGACGATAACGTGCATTTTCAAAATGCCACCCAAATGATAACGGCGCTGGTAAAGAGCAATATTGATTTTGAAAGTGCCTACTATCCCAACAAGAACCATGGCATTGGCGGCATGGCAGACAATACGACCTTTCATTTGTGGAGCAAGAAAACGAACTGGATCCTGAACGTGCTGGGTAACGAAAATACGCGGCGCTAAAGGGCAAAAAAGAACCCCCGATTTACACCGGGGGGCCCTAATCATAGACCATTAACCATTAAACCTTATCCTATGAAAATTCGAGTTCAATCTCGATATTTTTAAGGAGGTTTTTAATAATTGGCTTTTCAATTTTCCGAAAATAAGGGTAAACAACTACTATTTTCCCTTTCACTTACCTTAGGATGAACCAATCGCCCATAAATTAGTTATTGTTTCATGAGAAGAATACTGGTTTGTGTTACCGGGGCCAGCGGGTCCATCTACGCGCAAAGCCTATTGCAAAAACTAACGCAGGTCCGTTCGCAGTGGGAGCAATTGGCCGTAGTCATGACCACCAATGCCAAAGAGGTGTGGAAGACCGAGCTTGAAACGGACAGTTGGAGGCAACTGGATGTACAACACTACGAGACCAACGACTTCTCTGCTCCTTTTGCCTCGGGTTCAGGGCAGTACGATACTATGATCGTAATACCTTGCTCAATGGGTACGCTGGGGCGCATTGCCACCGGGGTATCGAACGACTTAATTACAAGAGCCGCCGATGTGGTCTTAAAAGAACGGAGAAAATTGATCTGTGTGGTCAGAGAGACTCCTTACAACCTGATCCATATTCGTAACATGGAGACGGTCACACTGGCCGGAGGTATCATATGTCCGGCGACTCCCTCATTTTACAGCAAACCCGCTACGTTGCAAGAAGTCGCGGCTACCGTTACCGACCGGGTGATGGACCTGGTGGGATTATCGGTCAAGACCTATCGCTGGGGACAATCCTCCTGATAAACACATAAGCAGGGCATTATTTCAACGCCTGGCTGCGAATCACATTTAGTGCACCACCGGCCTTAAACCATTCGATCTGCTGTTGATTGTACGAGTGATGCGCCTCGATCGTATTCGACGTGCCGTCCGCATGATGCAATACGACCTGCAAGGACTTACCGGGCGTAAAGGAAGCCAAGCCGATCACATCGATACGATCGTCCTCTTGCACCAAGTTGTAATCCTCTTTATTGGCAAACGTAAGGGCCAACATCCCCTGCTTCTTAAGGTTGGTCTCGTGAATACGCGCAAAAGATTTGACCAGCACCACGCGAACGCCCAGGTGACGAGGCTCCATGGCCGCATGTTCTCTAGAAGATCCCTCTCCGTAATTCTCATCGCCGATCACCATCGTGCCAATGCCGGCTGCTTTGTATGCGCGCTGGGTGGCAGGTACGGGTCCGTATGTACCGGTCAGTTGATTCTTTACATTGTCGGTCTTTTCATTGAAATAATTGACCGCACCGATCAACATGTTGTTACTGATGTTATCGAGGTGTCCTCTGAACTTTAGCCAGGGTCCCGCCATCGAAATATGATCGGTGGTACATTTTCCTTTTGCCTTAATGAGCAGACGCAAGTCCGTAAGATCGGTTCCCTCCCAGGCCGCAAACGGATAGAGCAATTGCAATCGCTTGCTGTCGGATTTTACATCGACCACTACTCCACTACCATCGGCGGCGGGAGCCTGGTAACCGGCGTCCTCTACGGCAAATCCTTTTGTAGGTAACTCATCGCCGGCCGGCGGATCGAGTTTTACTTTCTCGCCTTTTTCGTTGATCAGCGTATCGGTAATAGGGTTGAACGTAAGATCGCCCGCAATGGCCAGTGCCGTTACCAATTCTGGACTGGCTACGAATGCCAGTGTATTGGGGTTGCCATCGGCACGCTTGGCAAAATTTCTATTAAAGGAGTGCACGATGGTATTGCGCTCTTGTTTTTCGGCACCCATCCTATCCCACATTCCGATACAGGGACCACAGGCATTGGCAAATACGGTAGCTCCGATCTGCGAGAAGGTATCCAAAAATCCATCCCGCTCGATGGTATAGCGCACTTGCTCGCTACCGGGAGTGATGGTAAATTCTGCTTTTGTCTTTAACCCCTTCTGGGCTACTTGACGGGCCAAACTAACGGCACGGCTTATATCCTCGTAAGAAGAAT
>JBILFN010000123.1:0-4735 GCA_044351575.1 Chitinophagaceae bacterium | reverse complement strand
TTGCATGGTAAAGGCATTGACGGAATATCCGTTGATCAACTCCGGTAAGAGTGCAGCCATGGGAACGGCCCCCGATAGAAAGTCTCTTCTTTTCATATCAGATCAACTGGTATTCGGATAATTTAAATAGATATTGAAACAGCGAACGCAATCGAGTATTGACAATATTGAAATTGGCCGTGGTCGGATTCGATTCGTACGCCATCCAGGCATTGGTCCAATAATAATCCCATTGCTGTCCCGTCAAAAGCAGCTGGGTTTTGATTTGCATCTTGGCTACATCACTCAGCGTATTTTGAAACAGATAGCCAATTGCACCGTTGATCAGGTCGTTGGGATTACCCGGGTTGTACAACGAGCGAGCCCATTCAACGCAATTGAACTGCACGCGAACGTTGTTACGCACATAACCGGTCGAGATCATGATATCGGTATACTGGTTGCGTTTGGGCAATGAATCGGACGTGATCCAGAGCTCATGAAAGCTGGGCTCTTGATAGTACGCCGGTAATCCAGAGACATTGGGCGGATCGTACAAGTTCTGCCCCATATTGCTCATCCACGAAAGGAACGTATTCCACAAGCCGTAGTTGGTATCCCAATCCGTAGCGGGTGCAAAATTGACGTTCATCTCTCTGAGAGAACCTATGACCAGATCGGCCGGTGTCTTGATGTAACAACCCCGATTCATTTGATCGTAGAAATGCTCGCTCTTGAACAAAGCATCGAGCATGGGCTTGATCTCGTATCCGCTGTCTCTGAAAATATCGGCCAGGGGCGTAATTACATTTTGCTCGGTGGCCGCATCGATCGTGTAATAAACGAACCAGCGATAGACCTTTCGGGCTATGAATTTGGCTACTTCGCGCTGCGCGAACAACATGGCCATAAGGTCGTTGATCTCTAGCGTACCCGCGGTAGCACCCGTTCTGCCGGTAATAACCGTATTGTTAAAGAACGGAGAAAAGGTCTTATTGACCGTGCTATGGCGAGAGGAGGTAAAGACCGCCTGGTACGTAGCGAAATTGATGGTCCATCCGGTAAGTACTTTGGCCGCTTCTTTAACATCCGCCTCGGTGTAGCGCGAATCGGGTCCTTTACCTAAGGTATACAGCTCGAATAATTCGCGGGCATAGTTCTCGTCGGGGGCCGTGGCATTGTTCAAATAGCCATTGAGGTAACGCAGCATCGCCACATCGGTCGTTATGTTGGTCACCAGTGTTCTAAAATTACCCAATGCAAACTGACGGATCAGCTGGTGTTGGGTATAGATCCAATTGCCGTATCCGATATCGGCCGCCTCGTTGCCAAAATGATCGGTCCACAGCATGATCATCTTTTCGCGAATGCTACGATCTTGATTGATCATATTTCCCGTTAGCCATTTCTTGAACGAGGAACGCCGCAACGATTGCACCGTTCCATCATTGTTGATATTATTGACCCAGGTAGTGCCCTGTGCGATGGTTGTATCGGGATTAACGCCCGGCGTAGCTGCGATCGTGTATTCTTTGATGGGAGGAGCAGGAGGCGGCGCCGTAGGAGAAAGCAGTTCTTCCACCACCTGGTTCATGGAGCGGCCTTTAAAATAGCTGAGGTCGGCACGCTTTACGCCAAACATCGTACGACGAAGCAAGTGCACCAACTCGGCCTCCGTAAAGGGGCCCGAATACGGGGTCAGACCCGATTGGGTACGAAAGGGGGCAGTAAACGACAGTGGCTCGGCCGCATTCATACCGAAAAGGTATATAAATTTTTAGCCAAAACCGCAAGAGGCAAAATAAAAAAAATACTGCTACGCGATCAGCCAATGCGCTCGATAATGCCTGCAATTCCCTGGCCTCCGCCCACACAGGCGGTGATCATTCCAAATTTTTTATTAAGTCGTTGAAGATCATTGATGTTTTGGATGGTCAGCTTACAGCCGGTGCAGCCCAACGGATGTCCCAGCGCAATGGCCCCTCCGTTTATATTAACTTTTTGTGGGTCCAGTCCGGCCTGCTCAATAACGGCCAGAGCCTGCGAAGCAAAGGCCTCATTGAGTTCGATGAGATCGATCTGGTCTAGCCGCAATCCCGCTCGTTGCAGTGCCTTTGGAATGGCACTGACGGGACCAATGCCCATAATTCGCGGATCTACACCCGCCACCGCCACGCTCACCAACCTTGCCAATGGAGCAAGCCCCAGTTCCTTGACCTTTTGCTCACTCATCACGATCACAAAGGCGGCTCCGTCGGAAGTTTGCGAAGAGTTTCCGGCCGTAATAACGCCTTTGGACGCAAAAGCGGGTTTTAATTTGGCGAGCGCTTGCAACGAGGTATCGGCCCTGGGTCCTTCGTCGGTATCGACCACAAAACTTCGTTGCTTCTTTTTTCCGTTGGTGTCGAGATATACTTCTTCTACCGTTATTGGGAGAATTCCTTTTTTAAAATGACCGGCCTCTATGGCAGCGATGGCCTTTTGATGTGAGTGATAGGCAAACTCGTCTTGTGCCTCTCGCCCGATCTTAAACTCATGGGCCACCGCCTCGGCCGTTAGTCCCATGTTGAGATAATAATCCGGGTTGTCGGAAGCGATCGAGTACGCCGGAGCCGTTTTCCAACCTGCAGTGGGTACTAAACTCATGCTTTCGGTACCACCCGCCACTATGCAATCGGCTTGTCCCGATCTGATCTTGGCCGTGGCCATGGCAATAGCCTCCAACCCAGAAGCACAATAACGATTGATGGTAACTCCGGGTACGGTTATACCCAGCGAGCGGGCCGCAATAATTCGCGCCACTTGTAATCCTTGCTCCGCCTCGGGTACCGCGTTACCCACGATCACGTCATCTACTAACCCGGCCTCGAGTTGAGGCACTGAGTCCATTAGGCCCCTAAGTAAAGTAATGGCCAGGTCGTCGGGACGCGTAAATCGAAATCCACCTTTCTTCGCCTTGGTAACGGCCGTTCTAAAACCCGCTACGATGTATGCATCTTGCATAGAAATTAATTGAAGATCATAAAGTTGTTTATGCAACCTTTTCAGATCAAATTTACAACCGTGCCCCAATCCTTCCAAACCATCTGCCCTCGAGGTGGCTTTGTCTTGCGTTATATTTGCAACACCCATGTACAAACTGCTGCGCCAACTCCTTTTTTTATTGCCGCCCGAAGAAGCACACCAGGTATCGATGTTTTTTTTAAAATTGGCCTGCAGCACCGCCGCTTCGCGTCGGTTCATCAGAAAGATGCTTGACCCCGGAGCACAACGACCGGTATCATTAGGGTCACTGGTCTTTAAAAATCGGGTAGGACTGGCCGCGGGTTTTGACAAGAATGCATTGCACCTGCGAGAACTCAGCTGCTTGGGATTCGGACATGTAGAGATCGGCACCGTCACTCCACAGCCCCAACGAGGTAACGAGAGACCCCGATTGTTTCGGCTACCTAAAGACAAGGCCCTTATTAACCGAATGGGATTTAACAACGATGGTGTGGTAACCATCGCAAGGCGTCTTAAAGAATGGCGGGAGCACGGCCAACGAAAAGCCGACACGCAACCTCCGCTCATCATTGGAGGAAACATTGGCAAGAACAAGGTAACTCCGAACGAAGAGGCCTGGCGAGACTACGAGTTTTGCTTCGAACGCTTGCATCCCTGGGTCGATTATTTTGTGGTCAACGTAAGCTCTCCCAATACACCCGGTCTGCGCGCCTTACAGGAAAAAGAGTCACTGCAGAAAATTCTCACGTTGTTGCAACAACGCAACCGCGAGAAATCGATACAGCGCCCGCTTTTTCTGAAGATCGCACCCGACCTAAGCCCGGCACAGGTAGATGATGTGATCGCGCTGGCACTCGAGATCAAACTCGACGGGCTGGTCGTTAGCAATACTACCATTGGTCGAGAGGGATTATTGAGCGACGAAAATCAGGTTAGCCGAATTGGGGCCGGAGGATTGAGCGGAATGCCGCTTCGAGAGAAAAATACTTCACTACTGCACTACATTGCTGAGCGCACGCGCGGCTCGCTTGCTCTGATCGCTTCGGGTGGCATATTTACCGCCGCAGATGCCAACGAAAAGTTGGCGGCCGGCGCTACCCTCTTGCAAGTCTGGACCGGATTTATTTACGAAGGTCCCGCCATTGCAAAAAATATCTGTACGAATCGGTAAAAGGTTCTGTTACTCGGCAGCGCTGCCGAAAAAATGTAAACACTCGTTCTTGACTACGACGTGCGTTGCGTCAATAAGGCCACCGCTACCATTGCGGCCGTCTCGGTGCGAAGCCGGTTGGCACCCAAATGTACCGTACTAAAGCCATGGGTCACGGCAAGGGTATGTTCCGCTGCGGTAAAATCGCCTTCGGGACCAATGCAGACCAGTATCGAACCCAGACCCGGATGCCAGTTTGCCAATGAGATTTTTTGTGCCTCGCCGCAATAGGCCATACATCGATGATCGGCCATGGCGGCCAACTCCGCAAGGTCGGCGATTGATCGGGGCTTTTCCAATACCGGCAACCAGCATTGTCTGCTTTGCAACAGGGCACTGACCAAAACAGATTGCAAACGATCGGTGCGCAAATTTTCTTTTTCGGTACGCTCACAACGAAGCGGAACAATGCAATGGACCCCCAACTCGGTCACTTTCTCGAGCAACCACTCAAAACGGCTGGTATTTTTAAGCGGAGACACGGCCAACGTAACCGGATTTTCTACTGCCGGAATTTGCTGTACCGATTCGATCTGTACC
>JBILFN010000042.1:0-13255 GCA_044351575.1 Chitinophagaceae bacterium | reverse complement strand
TTTTGGGCTATGCACAGGTTTTCCACAGTAATCCACAGGCTATCCACCGAAATATTAAAAAAAGACTACTCCCACAGGCTAAAACCTAAGCCAGTAAAGGGTTTCAGCCAATTTTTTAGTGGGGATAAATTAAGAAGGATGAAATTTGGTATCATAGTGGGAAAAAGTGTTATTTTGTGGTAATTCGAAAAAAAATTACTCAAATCACTGATAATGACTGGCTTTTTGGGAGAATTCGAGGCTACGTTAGACGCAAAGGGGCGATTTCTGCTCCCTGCCGGATTTAAGCGGCAGGTAAAGGAGGAGGAGTTGGACCGTTTTGTGATCAACCGGGGATTTGAGCAGTGCCTGGCCCTTTACACGCTCAAGGAGTGGGAGCCTTTGTTCGAAAAGATCAAAGGGCTCAATGAATTCGACCCCCGGCAGCGAGAATTCCGAAGGGCCTTTTTGAACGGTGCAACGTATGTAGAGCCCGACACGGCAGGGCGCATTCTGCTGCCCCCGAACCTAAAGGCCTATGCAGAGCTCGAGAAAGACATCGTGATCGCATCGTCGGGCAACAAAATGGAAATCTGGGATAGTAATAAGTACAAAAAGTTCTTTGACTCCTTTTCTTCGGATGCTTTCAGCAAACTGGGCAATGAAGTGATGGGAGGCGGACCCGCCAATGGATAGTCAGCTGTGCAGCCGTCGTATCACATACCTGTACTGCTGGCTGAAGTAATCGAGGGTCTCTCCATTAAGCCCGATGGTATCTACGTCGACTGCACTTTTGGCGGCGGCGGACACGCGCGTGCCATACTCGACAAGTTGGGACCACAAGGTCGTCTGGTCGCTTTCGATCAGGATAGTGATGCCAGGGCTAATCTTCCGACCGATGACCGGATTGTTTTTGTGCCAGAGAATTTCAGGTACCTGCAACGGTTTCTTCGGTTGCACGGATTGCTACCGGTGGATGGTTTGCTCGCAGATCTCGGTGTTAGCAGTCATCAGTTCGATGAGGCCTCGCGTGGTTTTTCGACCCGCTTTGATGCTGCACTCGATATGCGCATGGACCAGCGTCTCTCCAAAACGGCCTTTTGGGTGGTAGACACCTACGAAGAGTCGAGGCTGCACAAAATCTTTGAGCAGTACGGAGAGGTGACCAATGCCAAGACACTGGCCAAGGCCATTGTTGCTGCCCGCGCCACGCAATCGCTTCGCACCATCGATGGTTTTAAACAGGCGATCCGCGAAGTGGTAAAAGGAAATCCCAACAAATACTTTGCCCAGGTATTTCAAGCCCTGCGAATGGAAGTCAATGAGGAGCTGGATGCGCTCAACGAACTCCTTTCGCAATTATCATTGGTCATTAAGCCGGGTGGAAGAGTCGCCATCATCAGTTTTCATTCACTAGAAGACAGAATGGTCAAGCAGTTCTTTAAGGAGGGTACGCTCGAGCAAAGGCAAGATCATCCTTTTCTCTCCATTCCCTCAGCATCACCCTGGAAGCCGCTCACCAAAAAACCCATTGTGGCGGGTAACGAGGAGTTAAAGAGAAATCCGCGATCACGCAGCGCAAAACTGCGGGTCGCACAAAAAATAGCATAGTAAGGTAGTATGCAAAGCAAGACAAACGAAACGAAAATGAATTGGAGTCGCTGGTTTCACTACCAGTCGCTGGTGCAGCAGGTTCCTTTCTTCTTGTTTCTGGCGCTGTTGGCCGTGCTCTACATCTACAACGGGCATTATGCGAACAAGACGATACGCGATATCAATAAGACCGAGAAAGAAGTAAAGGAACTCAAATACGAATACAAAATGATCAAAGGAGAATTGTTATCGAGAACCAAACAGAGCGAACTGATCAATGCCGTGGCCCCCTTGGGTCTGCAGGAGTTGACCGTTTCTCCGGTGGTGTTGATAGACAGCCTCCCTGAACCTAAGCAGCAATAAGACCTATGCAAGTCAAACGCGACATATTGTGGAGGGTATACATCAGCTTTATGGGCCTGGCCTTGCTGGGTGCCGGGGTGGTGGGTCGTGCATTTTATATTCAACGTTTTCAGGGAGCGTACTGGAAGCGGCTCAGTGATAGTTTGCACCAGCGATATGTAACCCTCGATGCGCAACGCGGTACGATCTACTCCGAGGACGGACAGTTTCTGAGCACCTCCATTCCCACCTTCGATATCTATCTCGATCTCTGCGCCGATGGCTTACGCGAAAAGAAAGGGCGTCGTTTCAAAGAGAATATCGATTCGTTTTCCGTGGCCTTGTCGGTTTTGTTCAACGACCAAACACCCGCTCAATACAAATCGGCTATTACCGCCGCCTACGAAAAGAAGTCGCGTTACTATCCGCTAAAAAAGAAATTGAGTTTTGCGCAGTACAAGGCCTTTCGCGAATTACCATTGGTAAGGTTGGGTCCTAACCGGAGTGGCGTAATCGTTGAGACCAACAGCAAGCGATTACTGCCGTATGGAATTCTGGCCGGGCGTACCATTGGGTTGTCTCGCGAACACTTGGCCAGCGATGGTAAGATCAGAAAGCAGAACGTAGGGTTGGAAAGAAGCTATGACTCGTTGCTGAGTGGTAAAGAAGGAGTGCGACTGGTTCGATTTATTGCAGGAGGGGCGGCCATACCCATTGCCGGTTCGGAAACGGAACCAGAGAACGGAAAAGATATTTATACCACGATCGACCTGCCCATGCAGGATATTACCGAGACAGCGCTGATGCGGATGATGGCGCAAAGTGAGGCGCTCTACGGAACGGCTATTGTAATGGAGACGGCCACCGGAAAAATAAAGGCCATGGCCAACCTGGGGCGCAGACCCGACGGACACTATTGGGAAGATGATAATTATGCGTTGCGTGCCACCGAACCTGGCTCGACCATCAAGTTGGCCACCTTATTGGCGGTATTGGAAAAAGGAACAAGTCGCATCGATGATCCTGTCGAGATCGGTAGCGCAGGCCGCGCTATGGTGGGTCCTAAAATGGTGATCGATGCAGAGCGATCTCCCAAACCTTTCTTAACGGTCAAAGAATGTTACGCGCATAGCTCCAACGTGGGTATGAGCAAATTGGCCTTAAAGGCTTTCGGAAAAGATCCGCAGGAGATTAAAACGTATTTCAACAAATTTCATCTCGATAAACGCGTGCCCATCGACCTGAGCAGTGTGCCTAAGCCGAGTATGGCACCGCTAAACGAAAAGGGAAGTTCGTTGGGCAATATGCTGTGGATGAGTTTTGGGTACGCCATTCAGGTTAGTCCGTTACACACGCTCACCCTTTATAATGCCGTTGCCAATGGGGGTAAGATGATGAAGCCTTATTTGGTTAGCCGTATCCAGCAGGGTGGAACAGTATACCGCGAGGTAGAGCCCACTGTTCTAGAGGAGCAGTTGTGCAAGCCAGAAGTGATTTCGGCAGCACGCAGTGCCATGGAGGCGGTTGTTATCGAAGGTACCGCACGACGTGCTTTCGAGGGAGTGCCTTTTGCCGTAGCGGGAAAGACGGGTACGGCACTGGTATCGGATGGTCCTATCAAATATGGAGATCGGGTTTACCAGGCTTCGTTTGTTGGTTACTTTCCGGCCGATCGTCCCCAGTACACTTGTATTGTGGTAGTGCGCACCAAGCCCTATGCGGCTTCGCACTATGGGGGCACGGTGGCCGCTCCTGTCTTTCGCGAGATCGCTACCAAGGTCTATGCGATGTACGTCGATCGTAAAGATCCTTCGCAGTTCGTAAAAAAGACCGACAGCACGCTTTTCTATTATGCCGGCAACAGCAACGATCTGCGCCATGTATTTCAAACGCTTCAATTGCCCTATACCGACTCGGTGCAGCAACAAGGCTGGGTCAAAGCGTATAATCCGCAGGGTAATACCGTGCTTAAGGCACAACCCTTGCGAAACAAGGTAATGCCTAATGTCAGAGGAATGGGGTTAAAGGATGCCTTGTATCTGCTGGAGAATATGGGGGTAAAGGTGCAGGTAAAAGGCAAGGGAAGAATCGTGTCGCAATCGGTAGCACCGGGAACGGCACTAGATCGTCCATTACAGATTGTACTTGAGTTGAGTTAAAAAAATAAACAGCGTCAGTGAAGCTGAGCGAATTGTTATACGGGGTATCGGTTGTATCGGTGAGTGGTTCTACCGCAGTGGAGCCGCTCCGCATAACCACCGACTCCCGTCAGGTAAGTCCGGGTACGCTGTTCATTGCCATACGCGGCACCCGCGTGGATGGCCGGCAATTTATTGAGCAAGCGCTGCAGCAAGGAGCAGTGGCCATTGTGACCGAAACAATGCCCCCTTCTTTGTTGCCCGATAAGACCTTCGTACAAGTATCCGATGCAGCATTGGCATCGGCCTTGATCGCCGCACGATTCTATGGAGATGCAGCGGCCCGATTAAAAGTGGTGGGTGTAACCGGCACCAACGGTAAGACCACCATTGCCACCTTGCTTTATAAACTTTTTTCCGGCTTGGGCTATACCTGTGGCCTTGTTAGTACGGTAGAGAATCGTATCGCCGATCGCTCGGTTGCCTCCACGCATACCACACCCGATCCTGTTCAATTGCATCATCTGTTTCAGCAAATGGAGCAGGCTGGTTGTACGCATGTTTTTATGGAGGTCAGCTCGCATGCTATTCATCAGCATCGTATTGCTGGTATTCCGTTCGCCGGAGGCATCTTTAGCAACATTACGCACGATCACCTCGATTACCACAAGACATTCGATGAGTATATCCGTGTCAAGAAATCATTTTTCGATCTGTTACCCGCTACCTCCTTTGCCCTCAGCAATGCCGATGACAAGCGGGGGGCCGTGATGCTGCAAAATTGCAAAGCCCGCAAATTATTCTATGCACTTCGCACCTTGGCCGATTACAAGGGACGTCTGCTCGATAATGGTCTCGAGGGTTTACAACTCAATATCGATGAGGTCGAGGTGCATTTCAGATTGATCGGCACTTTCAATGCGTACAACCTGCTGGCGGTATACGGAGCAGCGTGCGCTCTTGGGCTCGACAAGATGGAGGTACTGACCCAACTTAGTCAGTTGCAGGGTGCGCCCGGTCGGTTTGAGTGTATCATGTCGCCCAATGAGCAAGTTATGGCCGTGGTTGATTATGCGCACACGCCCGATGCATTACTGAACGTGCTTACCACCTTAAAGCAATTGCGAAAGCCTGAACAAAAACTGACGACCGTTACCGGTTGCGGTGGCGATCGGGACCGTACCAAGCGACCATTGATGGCAGCGGCCGTAGCCGCCCACAGTGACCGCTTCATATTTACCAGTGATAATCCTCGTACCGAAGATCCGGCCCTTATCATCAAGGATATGGAAGAGGGATTATCGGCTGCTGACCTAAAGAAATATATTCCTATCGTAGATCGTGATGCTGCCATCAAGACAGCGATCACCTTGTCGGCACCACATGATATAATACTGGTGGCGGGTAAGGGGCACGAGACCTACCAGGATGTTAAAGGGAATAAAGAACATTTTGACGATCGCGAGATAGTGCGCAAGTGGTTTGCGACGCTCGATAAATAAACTGGAACTATGTTATATCATTTTTTTGACTGGCTGGCCGAAGAAGGAATTCGCTTTCCGGGCAGTCGTGTCTTTGACTATATCACGTTCCGAACCTTAGTGGCCATATTGTTGTCGCTGTTCATTACACTCGTATACGGAAAGAAGCTGATTACCTTTTTGCAAAAAAGACAGATCGGAGAAAGCATTCGCGAAGAAGGCTTGGCCGGCGAAGCCAGCAAAAAAGGGACACCGACCATGGGGGGTATCATCATTATTCTCGCGATCTTGATACCTACCTTACTGCTGGCCGATCTGACCAAGGTCTACGTGCAGTTGATGCTGGTGAGTACCGTATGGTTGGGGATTATCGGATTTATCGACGATTACCTGAAGTTACGCAGCAAGCGCTTGGCCCAGCAACAGGGAAAAGAGTATAAAAAATCGAATGCCGACGGGCTGGCCGGTTGGTTCAAGATATTGGGTCAGGTAGGACTGGGCATTACAGTGGGGGCAACCTTGTATTTTAATAGCGAGGTGGTCATCTGGCGCGAATACACCGGTCAGCATCCGCAGGCAGACAGTACGGTCTTTGCCAAGACCTTCAATGGAAAGACACATTATTATGTGTCTACCAAAACCCCAATTACCACCATCCCCTTTGTCAAAAATCACGAGTTCAATTATGCGAAGTTGTTACCGGCCAATTGGCGCGAGTATACCTGGTTACTCTATATACTGATCGTGATCTTTATTATCACGGCGGTTTCGAATGGCGCTAACCTAACCGATGGTTTGGATGGGCTCGCTACGGGTACCGCGGCACTGATCGGTGTCTTACTGGGCATTTTTGCCTATGCCAGCGGCAATCTGGTCTTTGCGGACTATCTAAATATTATGTACATCCCCGACCTGGGGGAGCTCTCCATTTACATTGCGGCGCTGATCGGAGCCTGCATTGGATTTCTTTGGTACAATTCGTATCCGGCCCAATTATTCATGGGCGACACCGGCAGTCTGACGCTGGGAGGCATCATTGCAGCGTTGTCGATTATCGTTCACAAAGAATTGTTGATACCGATCTTTTGCGGCGTGTTTTTGGTCGAGTCGTTGAGTGTGATCATACAGGTAGGGTATTTTAAATACACAAAAAAGAAATTCGGAGAAGGGAAGCGAATTTTTCTCAAGGCACCTATTCATCATCATTACCAGGTCAAAGGATATCATGAGGTCAAGATCGTCAACCGGTTTTGGATCGTAACGGTGCTCTTGGTGGTGTTCAGTATCGTAACCCTCAAACTTCGGTAAGTCGAAGGCTTGTATGGGAAAACGGTTAGTCATATTGGGCGGAGGCGAGAGCGGGGTCGGAGCCGCTCTGCTGGCCAAGCGAAAGGGGTTCGAGGTGTTTGTCTCTGACGGAAGTTCTTTGAAAGAAAACTATCGTAACGAACTATTGAAAGAGGGCGTTCCCTTCGAGGAGGGAACGCATACGATGGAGCGGGTCTTGCAGGCCGATGAAGTGATCAAGAGTCCGGGTATCCCCGAATCATCGACCGTCATGAAAGCGATCCGTTCCAAGGGGATCCGAGTAATTAGTGAAGTGGAGCTGGCCTATCGCTACAAAGGAGATAGTCGTATCGTAGCCATTACCGGGAGCAACGGAAAGACCACGACTACCTCGCTGGTCTATCAACTCTGTCGCCATGCCGGGTTGGATGTGGCGCTGGTCGGTAACATCGGTTATTCCTTTGCCCGCCAAGTGGCCCTGGAACCCCACGAACTCTATGTGGTCGAGATCAGCAGCTTTCAGCTCGATGATATTGACCAGTTCTGTCCTCACGTGGCGATCCTGACCAATATTACCGAAGATCATCTCGATCGTTACGATTATGTTTTCTTGAATTATATCAATAGCAAGTTCAGGATCACCATGAATCAGGGGCCCGGCGATTTTTTTATCTACTGTGCCGACGATGAGGTGACCCAAGCGCATTTAAAAAATTTTAGTATTCAATCTAACCAACTACCCATTAGCATGAAAAGAGAAGTATCACCTGGTGCATTTATCAAAGACGGAGACATGTATGTGCGGACCGGCAACGAAGTGATGACGATGAGCGTCTTCGACTTTGCGCTAAAGGGAAAGCACAACCAATATAACACGATGGCTGCCTGCGTGGCAGCGGCAACGCTCGACATACGTAAAGACAAGATCCGCGATGCCGTGCAGCACTTTGAGCAGTTGGAACATCGTATGGAATATGTGGCCACGGTGCGTGGCGTGGAATTCATCAACGACAGCAAGGCCACCAACATAAATTCTACCTGGTATGCGCTCGAAAGTATGACCCGGCCTACCATCCTTATTTTGGGAGGTGTCGATAAAGGAAACGATTACTCCCTGCTGGCCGAAGGCATTCGCGAAAAGGTAAAGGCCATCATTTGTCTGGGCAAGGACACCAAAAAGATACACGAGGCCTTCGACAAGTTGGTCAATGTATTGGTCGATACGCACAGTGCCGAAGAGGCGGTGCAAACCGCGTTTCAGTTGGCAGCAAAGGGCGATACGGTCTTGCTCAGTCCGGCCTGCGCCAGTTTTGACCTATTCAAGAATTACGAGGACCGCGGACAACAATTTAAAAAAGCCGTAAAAGATCTCTGATCCATGGAAGCCACCCGCGACATACGACTGACCGATCTGCGCAGCAGCTTTACTACCGATAACCTGCTTAAGAAGACCCGTGGCGATAAAGTGATCTGGGCCCTTGTAGTGGTACTAACACTGGTATCCCTACTGGCGGTATACAGTGCCACGGGCTCGCTGGCCTATAAAAATTACAAGGGAAATACCGAGGTATATCTGTTCAAGCAAGTGGTCTTTATTCTCGGAGGACTCCTGGTGATCTACTTCGCTCATCTGGTCAATTATACTTTTTATTCAAAGGCGGCCCGTATTGTGTTTTTGATCTCACTGCCCTTGCTCTTCTACACCTTGTTCTTTGGTGTTAAGATGAACGAGGGCAGCCGCTGGATCAAGCTGCCTATCATCAATATGACCATGCAGACCTCCGATCTGGCCAAACTGGCACTTTTCATGTATCTGGCAAGACTGCTGAGTAAGAAGCAAGACATGATCAAAGATTTCAAGAAAGGATATCTGATGGTCATTTGGCCCGTGCTGCTGACCTGTCTGCTCATTGCCCCTGCCAATCTCTCTACGGCATTGCTGCTGGGGGCCAGTTGTTTGCTATTGCTTTTTATTGGAAGAGCCAGTGCCAAGCATCTCTTATTGACCATAGGATTGGCCATGATCCCGATCGTATTGTTGATCGCTACGGCGGTGGTGCGCCATCATAGTGAGAGCAACGAAGAGTCGACAAGCGTCAAAGCACCTACTTCGGCACTTACGGCAAGGGTAGATACCTGGATCAATCGGGTCGAGACATTTATATATGGCGGTCAGGACAGTGATACCGATGCCTACCAGGTCAATCAGGCTAAAGTGGCTATCTCGAAGGGTGGGTTGTTGGGCGTAGGCCCGGGTAACAGCACTACGCGCGACTTTTTACCACAAGCCTACAACGATTTTATCTATGCCATCATTATCGAGGAGTATGGAATACTGGGTGGCGGATTTATGGTGTTCATCTACCTGGTATTCTTGTTTCGTTGTATCAGAATCTTCAAGCGATGTCCGTTTGCCTTTGGCGCATTTCTCGCGCTGGGGCTCAGTTTTACACTGGTCATTCAGGCATTGGCCAATATGGCGGTAACGGTCAATTTGTTTCCGGTTACAGGGGTAACACTGCCCCTGGTAAGTATGGGAGGAAGCAGTTTCATCTTTACCTGTCTGGCCATCGGCATCATTTTGAGCGTAGCAAGAAATGTGGAGCAACTTGAGGGTAAGGCAGAGGAGAAGCAGGTTAAACCGGCTGCCGCATGAGCAGACGGATCCTGATAGCAGGGGGCGGAACGGGAGGACATATTTTTCCTGCATTGGCCATTGCAGGAGCCATTAAAGAGCAAGAGCCGTTGGCGGAGATCTTGTTCGTAGGGGCAAAGGGAAAAATGGAAATGGAGAAGGTACCCCAGGCCGGTTATTCGATCGTGGGGTTAGACATAGTAGGATTTGACAGAAGTTCTTTGACAAAAAATGTTGCACTGCCCATTAAGCTCCTTAAAAGCTTTTGGCAAGTCAGAAACATCATTCGCACTTTTCGTCCCGATGCGGTAGTGGGTGTGGGAGGCTATTCCAGCTTTCCGGTATTGCGTTATGCGCAGGCAAAGGGCATCCCGACTTTTTTGCATGAGTCCAATGCTTATGCGGGAAGGTCCAACCAACTATTGTCCAGGCGAGCAACGATCATCTTTACTGGTGTAGCTGGTTTGGAAAGATTCTTTCCGGCAAAAAAGATCTTTTTTACCGGCAACCCGGTCAGGGCATCCATTTGCGGTGTATTGCCCGATCGAGAGAAGGCAAGAGCTTTCTTTGGACTGTCTGCTCATCAACCCGTTTTACTTGTTATGGGAGGCAGTCTCGGAGCACGCTCCATCAACCAGGCCATCGATGAAGGGCTTGAGCAACTACGGCAAAATGGTATTCAATTGATCTGGCAAACGGGTAAAGCATATGCAGCGCAAGCGATGAAGCGTGTGGCAGAACGGCAAGGATGTTACACCGCTGACTTTATTCAGCACATGGAGATGGCCTATGCAGCTGCCGATGTAGTGGTCGCTAGGGCCGGTGCCATGACGGTGGCCGAGTTGGCCGTAGTAGCCAAGCCTGTGTTGTTCGTGCCTTTTCCATTGGCAGCCGAAGATCACCAGCGGGTCAATGCAGAGCAACTGGTCAACAAGCAGGCGGCCCTTTTGGTACCCGATGCGGAGGCGCGTGTTTCGTTGGTGCCAGCCGCTACAGCCCTTTGTCTCGATACGGAGAGACAACGTTCGCTAAGCAGTGCGATTGCATCGTTTGCCGTGCGGGATGCCGCCGACCGGTTGGCCACAGAACTTATCAGGCAATTGAAAAAGTAAAATGAGATCGACCCTCGATACAACGCTTTTGCAACAGCCTTTTCGTATGGCGAAAGAGCTGCGTGAACTCTGCTTTATCGGCATAGGCGGTATCGGAATGAGTGCCCTGGCCCGTTTCTTTCATGAGCAGGGTGTTAAGGTGACCGGGTATGATAAAACGCCAAGTGACCTGACCCGTTCGCTCGAAGCTTCGGGCATTGCGGTGCATTATAACGAAGATCTCAATGCGCTGGCTCGTTCGGCCGATGCAGTGGTGTATACGCCGGCCATTCCGGCTACGCATCTCGAACTGCGTTGGTATAAAGAGAATGGATACGCGCTATGGAAGAGAAGCGATCTGCTGCAACAGATCACTACAAGTTCTTTGAATGTCTGTGTTGCCGGTACGCATGGCAAGACCACCACCTCTACGCTGGTAGCGCATTTATTGCGGCATAGCGGGTTTGGAGGAAATGCCTTTTTAGGAGGCATTGCCGCCAATTACGGAACCAATCACTGGAGCAGTAAGGTAAACTGTTGCGTGGTGGAGGCCGATGAGTACGACCGAAGTTTTTTGAAGTTGCTGCCGCATATCGCGTTGATCAGTGCCATGGATGCCGATCACCTCGATATCTACGGAGATGTCGCTTCCATGGAGCAGGCCTTTATTGACTTTAGTGCCTTGATCCCAAAGGGAGGATTACTGGTGCATAAGTGGGGATTGCCCCGGGCCAATGATCTTAAAGGGCCGCAAAAGCTAAGCTACCATGCGCGCAACGAAAGTGCCGATTGTTATGCGGTAAACGCCGTTGTGTTCAAGGGAGGGTATCGTTTCGATGCGATCATCGATCAAGAACGAATCGATGACCTGTTCTTGCCGATGGGAGGATGGCATAATGTCGAAAATGCCATTGGAGCCATAACGGTAGCAAGGGCGCTCGGACTTGGTGCGGAGGCTATTCGCGAGGCGCTGGCTTGTTTTAAGGGCGTGCAACGTCGTTTTGAAAAGCTCATTGATACCGATCGGTTGGTGTTGATCGACGACTATGCGCATCATCCGGAGGAATTGCGGGTGTTGATTGAGGGGGTTCGTTCGCTTTATCCGGATGCCGCGTGTACGATCTTGTTTCAGCCGCATTTGTACTCCCGAACGCGCGATCTGGCTGCTGCGTTTGCGCAGGCGCTGTCTGCGGCAGATCGGGTGGCGTTGTTGCCCCTTTATCCGGCGCGAGAGTTGCCCCTAGAGGGAGTAAGCAGTGCATCGATCGGACAGTCGATAGATAAGGTACCACTGGTCTATCTCGAAAGCGATGCTGCGGTCGATTGGGTAGAGCAGGAGTATCGCCACCAGCGATCGACCGGCCAACAGGTATTTGTGATAGCGGGCGCCGGCGATATTGACCGGTTACCCTTGCAGATAAAGAAAAGAATAGAAACTATATAAAAAGTAAAAAGAATTGAATTTTAAAAGAACCATACAACGCGTTTTGTTCGTTGCCTTCTGGATAGGAATAGGCACCGGCATGATCTTGTTGCTG
This sequence comes from Chitinophagaceae bacterium, assembly GCA_044351575.1. Classification (GTDB taxonomy): domain Bacteria; phylum Bacteroidota; class Bacteroidia; order Chitinophagales; family Chitinophagaceae; genus JJ008. The sequence goes on along the minus strand of JBILFN010000042.1, from coordinate 1,171 downwards.
GCCGCCGCTATTCGGGGCCGTAACAAAGAGAAGTTGCGTGCGTACACGATCGAGATTAAGGCCGGTCCCGGAGGTTCCTTTTTGAGCCAAGGCGATGTAGAGCGATTATTACAGCGCTCCACCGCCGGTGTAAAGGGAGAGTTATTGGCCCTTTTTAATCTTAGACAAGTAGAGCAAAAGATCAAATCGCATGTTTGGATCAGGGATGTGCAATTGTATTTTGATAACCTGGATGTGTTGCATGTGCAGGTCCAAGAAAAAATTCCACTGGCCCGGGTGTTTACCGTGAGTGGTGGTTCTGCCTATGTCGATGAGCAAGGAAGGTTGATGCCATTGTCGTTGATCAAGACCGTTAAAGTGCCGGTCTTTACCGGACTTTCTGATTCGGTGCTTTCAAAAAAACCCGACACGGTGTTATTACAGCAGGTCTTTACTATGTCAAAACTTTTGGCAAGGGATTCTTTTTGGGCTTCGCAGGTGGCACAGATCGACTATACGCCAGCACAGCAGTGGGAGTTGATACCGGTGGTGGGCGATCATGTGGTAAAGCTCGGCAGTCTTACCGATGTCGAGGCAAAGTTGCGCCGACTGATGATCTTCTACCAACAGGTGCTGAGCAAAGCCGGACTCAGTCGCTATCGAATGATCGATGTTCGCTTTAACGGACAGGTAATTGCCGGAAGCATGGGTAGTGCACGCGTAGATTCGATGCAACTGAGAAGAAGCGTTGAGAAATTATTACGTGATGCGACCGCAGCCGAAAACGATACTGTTATACGCATCCTTCCAAAGCCCTTACAACCATTGTTGCCCGATGAACCTAACCCAGCGCTCGATGAATTAAAGACGGTATTGCCCGGGTCAATTAAAAAAGATACTGCATCATCTACTATACAAAAACAAAAAAAATCAACTAACAACTAAACCACTTGTCATGAACAACGAAAACCCCATCATTGTCGGTCTGGACATCGGTACGACCAAGATCGCCGTGATTGCCGGAAGAAAAAACGAGTTTGGCAAACTCGAGATTCTAGGTTTCGGCAAAGCCAACTCCAATGGTGTCAAGCACGGCCAGGTGCTCAACATCGATGAGACGATCAAGGCCATCCGCACGGCCCTTGATAATTGTTTTGCGTCGAATCCAAATCTCGACATCAGTGAGGTATAC
>JBILFN010000041.1:0-13317 GCA_044351575.1 Chitinophagaceae bacterium | reverse complement strand
TTGCCCCAAGTAAAGAAAGAGAGTCCCATTCCCATTATGGCTGACGAATGCTGTGGCGACCATCACGATGCGGCACGTCTGATCGACTTGGGCGCCTGTGATTATTTTAACATCAAACTGGGTAAGGCCGGTGGCATTCGTAACGGAGTACGAATCGTTCGACTGGCCGAAGCGGCCGGCATCAAACTACAGGTCGGCGCCATGATCGAATCTCGGCTGGCTATGACAGCCTTTGCACATTTTGCCTGCTGTAGCCCACAGATCGTACACTACGACTTTGATACCGCTCTTATGTTCAGAGAAGATCCCGTTACCGGTGGCATTCGCTACGAAAAAAATGGCGTAATAAGATTACCCGAAGGGCCTGGACTAGGGGCTACCATTGACGAACAGTGGCTTCAACGGATGGAAGCGATACAACTGAGTTAATCATAGAATTAAGTAGCAAAACCCATGTGGCAGCGTTTACAAGATATTATCAGCTCGGTCTTTTTAACGCGGGCGCAACACCAGGTCTTTGAGAACATGCTCACACGCTATCGAAGGGCCAAACGATTTCGAGCGCGCAAGATCGTCTTACAAAATCTTTTACGCGATATCGTTTTTATTTTGTTCGGTATCATATCGGCATCGTTCGGATTAAAATCACTTTTGCTTCCCAACGAATTTATCGACGGCGGAGCCACGGGCATATCCTTGTTGTTAACCACACTTAGTGCTACCCCGCTTTGGATATTCATTCCACTGGTTAACATCCCCTTTATTATAATGGGCTATCGCATTATGGGCAGCACTTTCGCGATCAAGACCGCACTGGCTATTGCAGGACTGGCCCTCTGCCTGGCCTACGTAGACTTTCCGCTCATAACGCAAGACAAGATATTGGTAGCCGTCTTTGGCGGATTTTTTTTGGGAGCTGGCATTGGGTTGGCCGTGAGAGGCGGAGCGGTGATCGATGGCACCGAGGTGCTCGCAATTTTTCTGAGCCGGAAACTTGGCACCACCATCGGTGATATAATTCTGGTCATCAACATCATCATCTTTTCGCTGGCCGCTTATTTATTGAACATCGAAGTTGCCCTGTACTCCATTATCACCTACATGGTGGCCTCAAAAATGCTCGACTTTATCGTAGAGGGCATCGAAGAATACATTGGCGTTACGATCGTATCGTCGCACAGCGAAGAGATACGAGAGATGATCATTAGTGTAATGGGAAGGGGTGTTACGGTATACCAAGGCAAAGGCGGGTATGGTAAACGGGGAGAAAAGAGAGAGCTCGACATTCTCTATACGGTCATTACACGGTTAGAGATTAATAAGCTGAACACAGAGATCGAGAAGATAACCCCAACGGCCTTTGTGGTCATGAATGCCGTTAAGGAAACAAAAGGAGGCCGGATCAAAAAAAGACCGCTCAATCATTAATCGATTCGCCAAGTCATCTCTCCGCCCTTCTCATCTTTCAATTGAATACCCATACTGGCTAACCGGTCTCGGATCTTATCGGAGGTAAGAAAATCTTTTCTGCCGCGGGCTTCTTTTCGAATATCGATCAACAGGCTCATCACCTGTTCCAATTTATTGTGGCTGCCTTCTTCCATTCCTTGTAGGCCTAAAACCGTCTCGAGCCAATGGGACATCTCCTTTTGCAGGTGCAGCAGGGTCGAAGCAGACAGTGCCCCGGCGGGTGTATGTCCATCATAAATGGCATTGATGATAGGCACCAGCTCGAAAAGATTCGCCAACACTTTTGCGGTACTAAAATCATCGTTCATAAATGCCGGCAATTCGCCCAGTAATCGATGGACCGTTTTCGTAAGTGCCTCATCGGTTCCATCGGCGCCTGATGTCACCGGGCTAGCCGATGCTCCCTTTTTTTCGCCATCGATCTTTTGTAATTTTTGATACGCCTCCCACAGACGCTTAAGGCCTTTCTCGGCAGCTTGCAATGCTTCGTTACTAAAGTCGAGCGTACTGCTGTAGTGCGTTTGCAGAATAAAAAAGCGCACCGTCATAGGATGATAGGCCTTCTCGAGCAAAGGATGTGTGCCACTAAAAAGTTCGGTAAGGCGAATCACGTTATTATAGCTCTTGCCCATCTTGCGACCGTTGATGGTGATCATGTTATTGTGCATCCAATAACGAACAGGCGCCTGGTGATTGCAGATCGTGCTCTGTGCGATCTCACTTTCGTGATGGGGAAAAAGAAGGTCCATACCTCCTCCATGAATGTCAAATTGCTTACCCAGGTATTTGGTGGCCATGGCAGAGCACTCGATATGCCAGCCCGGGTAGCCTACGCCCCAGGGGCTTTGCCAACGCATAATATGTTCGGGGGCTGCCGCTTTCCAGAGTGCAAAATCGGTGCGGTCTTTCTTTTCTTCTTGCCCCTCCAGCTCTCGGGTCGTGGTCAACAACTCATCGATTACACGGCCACTTAGTTTTCCATAGTCATGACCGGCCGCATATTTTTTTACATCAAAATATACCGAGCCCTTTACCTCGTAAGCATATCCGGCCTCGATCAGTTGCTCGATCATGCCGATCTGCTCCACAATATGGCCGGTAGCGGTGGGCTCTACCGATGGAGGTAAGGTATTGAACTGCTCCATGGCCCAATGAAACAAGCGAGTATACTTATGAACCAGTTCCATGGGTTCCAGCTGCTCGAGCTTGGCTTTTTCGGCGATCTTATCGGTAGCATCACGCCCCTCCTCTTCGAAATGACCGGCATCGGTAATATTGCGTACATAACGAACCTTGTATCCCAACGTTTGCAAATACCGATAGACCACATCGAACGTAATGTAAGGGCGGGCATGACCCAGGTGGCTCTCTCCGCTTACGGTGGGCCCACAAACATACATGCCCACGTGCCCGGGAACCAATGGTGTAAATATCTCTTTTTGTCGGGTCAGCGAATTATAGATGCGAAGCTCGGCCATATGGCAAAGATGATTAAAATAAATGGAATCGAATAGCAGGATCCGCCTAGGGCTGCAGTTGCAGGTCGGTCACCAACATATAATGATCGGAATAATCCTTTTTAACGCGCTTGAATTGCTGAACCGCAAAGCGGCGGTCGGCAAGAATATAATCGATACGCAGGGTGGGCGATAACCCGCGAAAAGTGCGCCCCAAGCCATAGCCCTGTTGTAAGAAAGCATCCTGTAACGTACCCCGCACCGTAAAATAAGTATAGGAGTTGGGCACATCGTTCAGATCGGCCGCTAAAATAACAGGATAAGGAGAATCAGCCAGCAGCGATGCGATCATATCGGCTTGGAGACTTCTAATGACCACCCCCCTTTTTAGTTTACCGACGATGGGTATAAAATGATAGACCAGACTGTCTTCGCGATCGCGGATCTTTTCGATGCGCCGATAGTCTTGCTTGTCGAATCGCTGTGACTGAAGATGCGTGGTCAATATGCGAATCACCGCATTGCCGGTCTGTATATCGGCCTGTAACAACACTTCGGGCTGCGACGGCCTCGGAAACCGCACCATTCCACTGTCGACAATCGGATAGCGCGAAAAGATCACCGAGCTATAATAATTGAGATCGCCATCGAGGTCTTTGCTAAAATAAAAATAAGGATAGCCCAGCTGCTCACGAATGGAGCTGATGTTATCGTAGAAACCAGGATTATCAGAGGTATAGAACTCCTGCAAGCACAACACATCGGCCTTTTGCTCGGCCAGTAATGCCAGCATTTTTTTTCTGGTCACACTGCCGCGGTTATTATTGCGGGCCAGTTCAATAAACCGGGCCACGTTCCAGCTTACCACCCGAATGGCCTTGGTTTCTTTTTTTACCTCGAAAGAAGTAGGGGCATTAAATGCAATAAATACGCCGATACTTTTATACCCCAACATAAGAGCGCTAAGTGAGATAAGAGTAAGTCTGAACTTTAGCAATACCAGCCAGCCCAACAAAAAACAACAAACCAAAAAAAGCAGAAAGGGAAAGGCCAACCCCATCAGCGAGACCCACCACCACTGCTGCGGATGTAGCAAGGGTATCAGACAAGATAACAGGAACAAGGCTACCACCAGCACATTGGCCGAGATCACAAATTTTTTGGTGAATAAACGCAGCCGGCTCTTCTTCATTACTGTCGCATAAGGCTATCGGCCCCTGCCAGACCACCTAAGATAGCAGCCTTGACCTTGTTGACTTTCTCTAACTCGTCTTTTAAATATTGCATACGAAGGGCCTTGTTATCTTTTGCAGAGTCGATGTTGAACTCGACCATCCATTTGTCCATGGCAAAATCAGCGTAGTTAAGATCGTTGATCAGCTGCTCCAATTGCCGACGATACGCCTTAGTGTTGCTACTTGGTTGCCCGGCCAGTGAGTCGAGGCGCTGTTGTGCTCGTTGCTGCGCACCCCGTACCTTGCCCATCTTGGGCATCACTTCGTCGTGAATATCCATTACCTGGCGGTACAGACTGTCCTCGGCGGTCTTGGGCTGATGGGCAGAAAGCCCCTGGGCATGGTCACTATCGTGTTCGGCATGACCACGCTGGTCCTGACAAGCTGAAACAAGAAGAACGAGCATCGCTAAAAGAGCCAATAGCGAGAATGATTGTTTACTGAACATACCAACTAAGGTTAGAAAACAAAGATACCCAATTGTAAAAGACAAGCGTCGTTCGGCTAATTTTGAGGTAAATTAGCAGTACCCCACCCTATGCTTCAACTTCAGAACTATGTAGCCGGACAATGGCTTCGCGGGCAAGGCCATGAACAACCCCTTTTCGATGCGGTTACCGGTGAGCCCTTTGGCACTACCAGCACACAGGGGGTCGATTTTAAATCGATGATCGAGTATGCCCGGCAAAAAGGAAATCCGGCGCTACGCAGGCTTTCGTTTCACGAACGAGGCAACCGACTCAAGGCACTGGCTTTTCATTTACAAAAGCACCTGCCCGCATTCTATGCGCTCAGTTATCGAAGCGGTGCGACCAAGGCCGACAGCTGGGTCGATATCGAAGGAGGCATCGGCAATCTTTTTTCGAACGCATCGCTACGCCGAAAGTTTCCGAACGAAACTTTTTGCATCGATGGAGAAAGTCATAATCTTAGCAAAGGGAATACCTTTATGGGTACGCATATTTTAGTGCCCAAAGAGGGAGTGGCCATTCATATCAATGCCTTTAATTTTCCGGTCTGGGGCATGCTCGAGAAGATCGCAGTCAATCTGCTTGCCGGCGTTCCCGCCATTGTAAAGCCTGCCACCGCCACCTCGTATCTGACCGAAGCGGTCTTTCGCGAAATTATCAACAGTAAGATCTTTCCCGAAGGATCGCTGCAGCTAATCTGTGGCAGCAGCGGCGACCTGCTGCACTGGGTCGACAGCCAAGATGTGGTTACGTTTACCGGCAGTGCGGCCACAGGCGCCCTGCTTAAGAAAATACCGGCCATACTCGATAATAACGTTCCCTTTAACATGGAAGCCGACAGTCTCAATTGCATTGTGCTGGGCGAATCCGTGCAACCCGACGATCCGGAGTGGGAGCTCTTTGTAAAAGAAGTAAGAAAAGAAATGACCCTCAAAGCCGGGCAGCGTTGCACCGGAGTGCGTCGCATCTTTGTTCCGGCCCGGCACCTCGATGCCATGACCCATTCGTTACAAAAGGCATTGGCTCAAACGGTAATCGGGTCTCCCTACAACGAAAAAGTAAGAATGGGATCGCTGGCCGGTCAGCAGCAACGAATCGAAGTGTTGGCACAAGTACAAAAACTTCTAGCCTCGTCTCAACTCATCTACGGATCGCTCGACAGCGTAAGCGTACTTGATGCGGATGCGCAAAAAGGAGCCTTTCTCTCTCCGCTGCTACTGCGCAATGAATCTCCTTTTGCCACCAACACTCCCCACGAGGTCGAAGCCTTTGGCCCGGTCAGTACCCTTATGCCGTATCAAGGCATGGACGAAGCGATTGCACTGAGCAAAAAAGGAAAGGGAAGTCTCGTTACCACCATCGTAACCAACGATAGCCAAGAAGCCCGTCAATATGTGATCGGTGCAGCCTCCCATCACGGAAGAATACTGGTCTTGAACCGTGCGTGTGCCAAAGAGAGTACCGGTCATGGTTCTCCCTTGCCCCTCTTGGTGCATGGAGGACCCGGTCGCGCCGGAGGCGGAGAAGAGATGGGCGGTATTCGAGGAGTCAAACATTATCTGCAACGCACCGCCTTACAAGGATCGCCCACGATGATCACGGACATTACATCGGTCTATCAACCCTATGCAGAAGGAAAGGACCCTGGCAAACATCCCTTTAAAAAATATTTCGAGGAGTTACAAATCGGAGACCAGTTGCTCACTAAAAAAAGAATGATCACCGCAGAGGACATCGATCGTTTTGCCGATCTGAGCGGCGATCATTTTTATGCGCACATCAAAGAGACCGATTTTGAAGGTACCATGTTCGAACGCCAAGTGGCACATGGTTATCTGATCATGAGTTTAGCCGCCGGCTTGTTCGTAGACAGTTACGAAAAAAATCCGGTGCTGCTTAACTACGGCATCGATGAGCTTCGTTTTACCAAACCCGTTTATCCGGGCAGTGAGATACAGATTCGTTTTACCTGCAAAGAAAAACTCTTGCAAGACAAACGCATTGTCGACAACCCTGCCGATATAAAAAGAGGGGATGACATCGAAAAAGGCATTGTAAAATGGCTGGTCGAAATACTAGATGAGCAACAAGAAATAACCGGCATTGCCACCATCTTGACCATGGTCGCCAAACAACCCCAATAATTTTTTAATAGTCGTATGGATACCGCTTACGTTACCGCTACAAGACAAGGTCCACTCCAAATCGTGGAATTCTATCATCCGCAAAGCAATTCATTGCCCCGCACCCTGCTTACGCAACTAGCCACCGCCATTACAGCCGCTGGCGAAGATGCCGAGACCAGACTGGTCTTACTGCGCAGTGGGGGAGATAAGGTCTTTTGCGCGGGAGCTTCGTTCGATGAACTCGCCTCTATTACTACCGCTGCCGAAGGCCTGCGCTTCTTTAGTGGCTTCGCAGAAGTGATCAACGCCATCAGAACCTGTCCCATTCCCGTCATTGGACGAATTCAAGGTAAATGCGTGGGAGGTGGGGTGGGACTGGCCGCCGCAGTAGACTATGCGCTGGCCACCGACAGTGCTCAAGTTAAACTCAGTGAACTGGCGGTAGGAATTGGCCCGTTCGTAGTGGGCCCTGCCGTAGAACGAAAAATAGGCGTCTCCGCTTTTTCGCAATTGGCCCTCGATGCCACCGGATGGCGCAGTGCAGCGTGGGCACACCAGCGCGGACTATTTGCCGAATTATTCGAAGACGTAACTGGCCTAGACGAAGGCGTCAATCGGTTGGTGGCACAATTGCTACAGAGCAGCCCCGCTGCGCTCAAAGAGATCAAGAAGATCTGCTGGGAAGGAACCGAACATTGGACGCAGCTATTACAGCACCGGGCCTCCATAAGTGGTCGCTTGTTGCTGACCGAAGAAAGCAAAAAGGCCATGGAGCGATTTACAAAAAAATGAAAGCCGCCATTCTTTGCTACAGTGAACAAAACTTCAATGCCCTCTGCGACACAGTGGCCGCACGCGATGCCGATCTGCAGCTGATCTTACGCAAGCACGGGTATCCGCGACCCTGGATAAGACCCAATACATTTCAAACACTGGTGCTCTCGATCTTAGAACAACAGGTGTCGCTGGCCGCGGCCTATGCAGCCTTCGATCGCTTGAAAAAAAAGATCGGCACCGTTACGCCAAAAAAAATAATGGCGCTTACCGATCAGGAATTGCGGGAATGTTATTTTACTCGTCAAAAGATCGTGTATGCAAGAGGACTGGCACTGGCCATCCTTGAAAAAAAAATCAGCTTGCGCAAGATGGAAAATTGTAGCGATCAAGAGGTCTTTGACCAATTGATACCGCTCAAAGGGATCGGCCCCTGGACTATCGACGTATACCTGATGCATGCCCTGCGAAGAACCGATCAGTTCCCACTGGGAGATATCGCGTTGGTCAACAGTTTAAAAAAAGTAAAACGAATGCGCGCCTCGGTTTCAAAAGAGCGCATGTTGGCCGTAGCGGCCAAATGGAAACCCTACCGCAGCATGGCTGCTTTTATCTTGTGGCATGCCTACATGCAAGAAAAGGGCACACGCATCAGCCACTGAACGTTAAATATTCAATCCGCCGCAGGCACTGATCGTTTGTCCGGTTACATACGCAGAAAGATCGGAGGCTAAGAACAATGTTACGTTGGCAATATCGGCAGCCGATGCAAAACGGCCCAGGGGGATACCGGCCTTGTATTTTTCGGCCGCTTCGCCCGCTTGCAGATATTGTGTCATATCGGTCTCCACAAAACCAGGCGCAATGGCATTGCAACGAATGTTGCGGCTACCCAACTCCTTGGCTATCGACTTGGTAAATCCGATAATGCCGGCTTTGCTGGCGGCGTAACTGCTTTGTCCTGCATTACCCATTTCGCCGATCACCGAACTCATATTGATAATGGAGCCCGAACGTGCTTTCATCATGGGGCGAATCACTTGCTTGGTCATATAAAAGACGCTATTGAGATTGACCCGCATCACTTCTTCCCATTGCTCATTGGTCATTCGCATCAGCAAATTATCCTTAGATATACCTGCATTGTTGACACAGATATCGATAGTGCCAAATTCCTTCATCACCTCGGTGACCAGCGCTTCGCAGGCTTGCGGATCGGAGGCATTGCTCTGGTAAGCCTTGGCCTTGACCCCTGCCTCTTGCAAAGAAGCCGCCAGCAATGACGCTTTTTCGGCACTGCTCTCGCTTACATAGGTAAAAGCCACGTGTGCTCCTTGTGTTGCAAAGAGACGGACGATCCCCTCCCCAATTCCCCGGGCACCACCGGTTACGATCGCCACTTTGTTGTCGAGTAGTTTCATAAAAGAAGTTTACGATGAGGCAAATGTAGCAGTATTCAGCTGTAAAATCTCCTCGATCATCTTACGATCATTGCTCAAGCGGGGCACTTTGTGCTGACCGCCGAGCTTTCCTTTTTGTCGCAACCAATTTGAAAAAGTTCCCCTCGGTAATGACTGTACCTGTGGTAAACCCAGCGCCATGTCTCGATACCGCTTAGCCTCATAGTCGCTATTGAGCCGCTGCAAGCACTTGTCCAAGATCTCCGTAAATACGTCGAGCTTTGCGGGCGCTTGCTCAAACTCTATCAACCACTGGTGTGCGCCTTGAATCCGCTCGTTAAAATAAACCGGTGCCGCCGTATAATCTATTACAATGGCGCCTGTCTGCTGGCAAGCCTCTGCCAAAGCGCGGTCGGTATTATCCACGATCACCTCTTCGCCAAAAGCATTGATAAAATGCTTTAACCGACCCGAAACTTTTACCCGAAAGGGTCGAAGCGTGGTAAACTCTATGGTATCGCCCAACAAATAACGCCACAGACCTGCGTTGGTGCTTATGACAGGTGCATACCCCCGCCCGATCTCCACATCACTCAGTCCAATGGTACGAGGAGCGGCCGATCCATACTCCTCTACCGGCATAAACTCCATAAATACCCCATGATCGGTAAACAGCAACATCCCTGGCTCCAATGGATCGTCTTGCGCGGCAAAGAATCCTTCGCTGGCATTGTACATATCGAGATACTGAATATCTCGTCCGATCCATTTGGCAAATTGATCGCGATAGGGAGTAAATGAAACTCCGCCATGCATATACAACTCGAGCGAAGGCCAAACCTCTGAAATAGTTTGGCAACCCGTTAACTCTAAAATGCGTTTAAATAGCACCAGCGTCCAGGTAGGCACCCCTGAAATAGAGGTAACATTTTCTTTGATGGTACTGGCGGCCAGTTTTTCGATCTTCGATTCCCACTCATCCATCAGGGCAATATCCAAATGAGGCGTACGAAGCCAATGACCCCAGAATGGAGAATTCTGCAATAACACGGCACTCAGATCACCATACTGCGCTTCTTCGTTGAGTGGGTTGATGGTATGACTGCCCCCGATAATGAGTCCCTTTCCGGTCAACAACTCCGAATCGGGCTTTCGCAAATAGTACAACGACAGCACATCTTTCGACGCGCGGTAATGCCCATCTTGCAAGCTCTCTTCACTGACCGGAATAAATTTACTCTTGTCGCTGGTAGTGCCACTGCTCTTGGCGAACCAATGGATGGGCGTGTTCCATAACAACCCCTGTTCCCCTTGCATGATCCGCTCAATGTAGGGCTTAAGATCATCGTACTCATGAATAGGAACAGCCTGCTTAAAGGACTTGACCGAGAATAAACGGGCAAAATCATAACGCCTGCCCAGCTCGGTGTATTGAGCCGAGGTCACGAGATCTTGCAACACCTCCCGCTGGGCATCGATAGGATTATTTCTCCAGGCATCTATTCGCCAGGAGCGCAGGCGGGCCAACGATGATATAGCGGGAGAGAGTAGTTTCATGCCTACTGCCAAATTAAAAAAAAATGACCATCAATAGGCCATCAATAACTGCTGCCGTAAGATTGCTCGCCTCTCCTCTTCGACAAAGGCCACCTGCAGCGCTTGCAGATTACAGTCCAAAAACTCCGATCGACCCCAACCAAATGCTTCGGCTACTCGTTGATATTCGCTGCTAAGGGTTACCGGCGTAATCATGCGCGCATCGGTAGAGATACTAAGCGAGACGCCTTGTTGGCGCAAGGCCCCTAACGAATGGGCTTTTAAAGAAGAAAAGATGTTGGTCTGCAAATTACTGCTAGGGCAAACCTCTAAATGAATCTGCTCCTTAACCAGATAACTTACCAAAGAAGGGTCCTCGATACTCCTAACGCCATGACCGATCCGACGAGGGCCCAACTCACGGATCACCTCCCACATACTGGTGGGTCCGGCCGCCTCACCGGCATGGACCGTAAACGGGATCCTATTTTCTTTGATCAAGGCAAATGCTTTCTTATGCGCCAGCACCCCATAGCCTGCCTCATCGCCGGCCATATCAAAGCCCACGACCCAGCCCTTTCCAAAAAATTGGCAAGTTACTGCTGACGTTTCGAGACTCTGCTCCTCGGTAAAATGCCGAAGGGTGCAAAGAATAAGCCGGGCAATTACTTTGTAACGACCCGCACCTTCTTGTAAGGCTGACTGTACGGCTTCGACCACCTGCGTAGCAGACAGACCTTGCTGCGTATGCAATAAAGGGGCAAAGCGAATCTCGGCATAGATTACCCCATCGGCATCGAGTTGGGCCAGCAGATCGAGGGTCACTAACCGCAGTTGTGCGGGGGTTTGCATCAACGAGAATCCCTTGACGGCACGCGTCAGGTAATCACGTAGGTCGGCACATACCGGCGGGGCCACGAATTCTTGTCGATACTGCTGTTCGGTAATGGTATTATCAATGGTATGAACGACCGAGTAGCTGAGACTGCAATCGAGATGCAGGTGCAATTCTATCTTTGGAAGCTGCGCGTAGTTCATGGGGTATCAAATGGAAAGACCCGATTGTTGCTGGGCCTCTTCGTGAAGCCAATCTTTGCGACGCAATTCAAAGTTGCGACCCAGATACAACTTGCGCACCTGCTCGTCTTGCGCCAGTTCTTCGGCCGTACCGTGCTTAAAGATCTTTCCTTCGATGAGCAGGTAAGCCCGGTCACAGATCGAAAGCGTCTCTGTTACATTATGATCGGTAATCAGGATACCGATGTTCTTATATTTTAGTCGGGCTACAATGGCCTGAATGTCCTCTACCGCAATAGGATCTATTCCCGCAAAGGGCTCATCGAGTAAAATAAAAGTAGGATCGACCGATAAGGCTCTCGCGATCTCGGTTCTTCTTCTCTCGCCACCACTCAATACATCCCCGTTGCTCTTACGCACGTGCTGCAACCTAAACTCACTGAGCAGACTCTCCAGTTTATCTTTTTGCTGCTGCCTACTAAGCCGGGTCATTTCCAATACGGCGGCAATATTATCTTCGACGCTCAACTTTCTGAATACCGATGCTTCTTGCGGTAAATAACCGATACCCATCTGGGCTCTTTTGTACATCGGTAGCGAAGTGATGTCTTGGTCATTTAAAAAAACCTGCCCCTCATCGGGCTTGATCAACCCGACCACTTGGTAAAAAGAGGTCGTCTTGCCGGCTCCGTTAGGTCCCAGCAATCCTACGATCTCTCCTTGCTGAACCTCAAAGGATACCCGGTCTACCACGGTCCTGCTACCGTAACGTTTAACCAGCGAGCGGGTACTAATGGTCAATTGCATACAACAAATGTAAGCCATCGGGGCCGCTCCTACCAATGGCCTTCTTCTTTTAACAAAAGCCCATTGATTCTTTGCTATAAACAATGGGTATATTAAGTTTGCATACCCCGTACCTATGAAAGTCATCGAACACATCAACCAGGCCAAAGAAACGCTCATTTCGTTCGAAGTGTTACCCCCGCTAAAAGGCAAGGGCATCGGGGCATTGTACAAGCATCTCGACCCGCTGATGGCCTTTAAGCCGGCCTTTATCAATGTTACCTATCACCGGTCCGAGCATGTATTCAAAAAAAGGACCGATGGCAGTTTCGAAAAAGTAGTAGTGCGCAAACGTCCCGGCACCGAGAGCATTTGTGCGGCCATCATGAACAAATACAACGTAGATACGGTACCTCACCTTATCTGCGGAGGGTTCAGCATCAATGAGACCGAAGATGCCCTCATTAACCTGCACTACCTGGGTATCGACAATGTATTGGTGTTACGCGGCGATGCGGCCAAGAACGAATCGGCGTTTGAGCCCGAACCCGGCGGTCACCGCTATGCGGTCGATCTTTTGCAGCAGGTATCGGCACTCAATAACGGCATTTACATCGAAGAGGAGCTCAAAGACACACAAAAGACAAGATTCTGTATTGGCGTGGCGGGCTATCCCGAAAAACACTTCGAGGCTCCCAACATGGACACAGACCTGCGTCACCTTAAACAAAAAGTAGAGGCCGGTGCAGACTATATCGTTACCCAGATGTTCTTCGATAATGCCAAGTACCACAGTTTTGTAAAGGCTTGTCGCGAGATCGGTATTACCGTGCCCATCATTCCGGGATTAAAGCCCATTTACTCCAAAAAACAATTGACCGTACTTCCCAAGACCTTTCATATCGATCTACCATCCGACCTGGCCAATGCCGTACAAAAATGCAAGACCGACGCCGATGTAGAATTGGTAGGAAAGGAATGGCTGTTAATGCAATCGCGCGAACTTAAAAAGGCCGGCGTACCCGTTTTGCACTATTACACACTGG
>JBILFN010000122.1:0-4897 GCA_044351575.1 Chitinophagaceae bacterium | reverse complement strand
ACGCAGATCTTGCAGGCATTGGTAACGCTCGATAGCAACCGAAGCCGACTGAGTAGCACCGAAGCGGCCGAACTTGATTTTTATCTTAAGGAGTATAAATCCGGATTGCGTAACCGAAAGCTTTCGGCTCGCGGCGATGATTTTTCTGTGAATGTTTACCCGGTAGTGACCGGTCAGCTCTTGTCGGCCGCGGAGTCGCAGGTATTTAAGCGTAGCATTGGCGTACAACTCTATGGTACGGCATCTAAGCGCTGGGGTTTTCAATTCTCTTTTCAGGATATTACCGAGGCGGGTAAAATGGTCGATACCTCTAAGCAAGGAATTGAGGCGGCCCACGAGACGGGCTATGTACGTAATGCTTTATTCAACGACCGTTCCATCAATTATACCGAGATCAGAAGCCACCTTAGCTATGCTTTTAAAAAGGGGTCGGTCTCTATTGGTCAAGATTACCTGCTGTGGGGATACGGGCAGGGCGGAAAACTGGTTCTCTCCGATAAAGCACCTACCTATCCTTACATACGACTCGATCTGCAGCCCCTTTCGTGGCTACGGTTCAATTATACCCATGCCTGGTTAAAATCCGATATACCCGATTCGGCTCGCTCCTACACCATACCAAACAGTATGTACGGAGGTGTTCGTGAAGTGTTGGTTCCAAAATTCATGGTCAGCCATTCGCTCGACATTCGTTTAAAAAAAGGACTCAACCTAATGATCGGCGAGTCGATGATCTACACCGATCGATTGCAGCCCGGCTATTTTATTCCGGTGATGTTCTTTAAGGCCTTTGATAATTACATGGGCAGCAATAGCATTACCCGTGGCGGAAATGGACAATTCTTTTTTCAACTAAGCAGTCGTGATCAGTTGCGCAATACGCATTTATATGCCACTTTGCTGGTTGACGAGGTCAAGATCTCAAAAGTACTCAGTCGGCAAGAGGCCCGCAATCAGGTCGGCTATACTATCGGTGGCTCCGTAACCGATCTGGGGTTGCCTTATTTGACCATTGGAGCGGAGTACACCCGCGTTAGACCTTTTGTATATCGAAATTTCTTGCCAGCCCAAAACTACACCAGTGCCACGCATTTGCTGGGTGATTGGATTGGTGCCAATTCCGATCGTCTTTGGGTGTATGCTCGCTATACGCCCATTCCCCGATTAAAATTAAATGCCAGGTATCAGTTAGTGCGAAAAGGAAGTGAGGGCACCTTGCAACAGCAGTATTTTGAAATGCCCCAGCCTCCGTTTTTGTTCGGTAACAAAAAGACCTGGAACGACATGATGGTATTGGGATACTACGAGGCCATGCCCCGCCTGTACCTAAACGCCTCTGTTCGGATACTCAACCAGCAAGCTCGTTTAAGCGCCGGGCTTACGTATGGGCTTTGATCCATTCTGGTGCATGTCGATTTACCCTGATGTATACAGACAGGCATTGGTCTGCCTTAGTGGACCGCCCGCTCCAAGGGTCCGCTGAATTCCCCTTAATTTTACGACTATAATTTTCTGTTATGCTTCGAGGCCCTCGCCTCAATTATGTATTTCGATTATGCTTAGACCTTGCCCTGCTCACGGCTACTTTTTGGGGTGCCGAGCAGTGGGTGCTGGCGGCTGCATCACCACTTGATATTTCGGTTTGTACTTGGATGATCGTGTTGAGCGGACTTATTTGGTATCTATGCGCGCGAGCTTTTCATTTTTATACCAGTATTACACTGTTTACCTATTCGCAAGAGCTCACCATTTTTATTCGCTTGCTCCTCACGCATTTGCTGCTGCAAGTTTTTATACTGGTACTGATCTTGGACGGTTTTACAAAGTATCGTACCCTTATCTTGCTATACAATGGGCTATTGCTGTTGGTAATCCCACTCTATAAATATCTCTACAGGGTGATTGCGGCTTATGTGCGCAATCAGTACAAGTATGTGCGTAAGATACTGGTAGTAGGATCATCCGATCTAAGCCCTACGTTGTACCGCTCCGGCATCCTTATTAATAATTTACGCTACCAATTGGTAGGTTTTGTGGGCGAACCGCCTGCCAATGCATTAGGCTCTACCTACCTTGGGGCGGTACAAGATTTGCCGGCGATATTAGCGGCGCACGAGATCGACGAGATCTTTTTGGCGCTGCCCAGTCACCAGACCGAAGAGATCAATATCGTGATCGATTGCTGCGAACAGGCGCAGGTACAAGTAAACGTGATCAATGATTTTAACCGGTTGGGTGCAGGATCGCTTAAATTGACCAGCTATGCAGGACTACCCGTTGTGGGTCTTCGATATTTTCCTCTCGACGATGCCGAGAACCGGATCTTTAAAAGAGGCTTCGATATTATTTTTTCGATACTGGTACTAGTGTTGATGTTAAGCTGGATTACGCCTCTTCTGGCATTACTGATCAAGCTTAGTTCGCGCGGCCCGGTCTTTTTTAGGCAAGACCGCTGGGGTATCAACAACAAAAAGATCGCCTGTTATAAATTCAGGACCATGGTCCACAACGGGCATCACGAGCAGGAGCCTTTTCGGCAGGCCGCCAAGCAAGACGATCGGGTAACTCCGCTGGGTCGTTTCTTGCGCAAGACCAGTTTGGATGAGCTGCCCCAATTTTTTAATGTGCTTAGGGGCGACATGAGTGTGGTGGGTCCCAGGCCGCATCCAATTCCACTTTCGCTCGAATCGAAGGATGTGGTACAACACTACATGATGCGCCACTTGGTAAAGCCCGGTATCACCGGATGGGCGCAAGTAAATGGCAGTCGCGGCGAGATACAATCTTCTTTGCAGATGAGCCGCCGTGTGGCCTTTGATCTTTGGTATATTGAGAACTGGAGTTTTTGGCTGGATTGTCAGATCATCTTTCAGACCATCGTAAACCTGATAAAGGGGGATGAGCGGGCGTATTAAGGCATTACACTTAATAAATTAATGGTCAATCAATCGGTAGTTGATTTTAGTTCAGCTATTTAGGTAGAAAGTAGTTCTACGATTGAAAAAATAGCTCCATCTTTGCAGGGACTGCTTATGATTAAAAAGATCAACATTGTACCCCGCTGGATCATTTTTTTGATCGATATATCGGTTTGTAACTGCTGCATGATCTTTGCCTATCTGATCGGGTACAACCTCAATTTCGAGTTGATCAGTTTTCAAGAGCTCTACACCAATATTTTGGTACTATCTGGTATCAATTCCCTTGTTTTTCTCAATTTCAGAAGCTATGCCGGCATTGTTCGGTACACCGGTGTTCAAGATGCCATTCGGGTATCTCTCTCGCTTTTTGTGTCGGTTTTAATGCTGGCCTTGTTGAGCTTTGTAACGCTGGTAAATGGGAATACGTTCATTAGCATGCCGGTGGCTACGCTCATCATTTATTCGCTGTTCAGTTTTCTGGGGCTCATCTCTTACCGCGTTATAGTAAAGTATGGATTTAGCTACTTGCGCAACTTTAAGCTCGATCCCAAGTTTGTGGTGATCTATGGAGCAGGTGAGGCCGGATTGGCAACCAAGCGGGTATTGGAGCACGATCCGGCCAGTAAGGTTAAGGTATTGGCCTATGTTGATGACAATCCTCGTAAATCCGGTAAGGTCATTGACGGAGTCAAGATCATCGATTATAAAGATCTCGACGCCTTGTTGAAAGCTCAACAGATCGACGAGCTGGTAATATCCACTTTCTCCGTACCTCCTTCTCGAAAGGCAGAGCTGGTAGAGATCTGTCTGGAATATAATATTACCGTTCTGTCCGTACCCCCGCTCGAAAAATGGATCAACGGACAATTCACGAAAAAACAACTTCAATCTATTCGTATCGAGCAGTTGCTCGAAAGAGATCCCATTCAGCTCAGTCACACGGCGCTCAGCAATCAAATTAAAGGAAAGCGCGTTCTTGTTACCGGCGGTGCGGGGTCCATTGGTTCAGAGATCGTGCGGCAGTTACTTCGTTTTCAACCGGCAACTATTGTCGTTTGCGATCAGGCAGAAACGCCCTTGCACGACCTTGAATTGGAGTTGACCGGTATCAGCAATGGAGTAAAACTGGTCTTCTTTTTAGGGGATGTTCGCAATCCTAATCGGATGAATGAGCTCTTTTGTGAGTTTCATCCCCAAGTGGTCTATCATGCGGCGGCTTACAAGCATGTGCCCATGATGGAGCAGTCTCCTGCTGAGGCTGTGCTTACTAATGTAGCCGGTACCAAGTTGATCGCCGATCTATCTGTGCGCCACCAGGTGCAGCGTTTTGTGATGGTATCTACCGACAAGGCTGTTAACCCGACCAATGTGATGGGGGCTTCCAAGCGACTGGCCGAGATCTATGTACAGCAGCTGTCTTCATTAAACTCTCATGCGACAAAATTTATAACGACCCGCTTTGGTAATGTGCTTGGCTCGAATGGTTCGGTGATCTTACGGTTTCGCGAACAAATTGCCAAAGGAGGTCCGGTTACGGTTACACATCCTAATATCATCCGTTATTTTATGACCATTCCCGAGGCCACGCAGTTGGTTTTAGAAGCGGGCTCCATGGGAAATGGAGGAGAGATCTACGTATTCGATATGGGTAAGCCAGTCCCCATTGTCGATCTGGCCAGAAAGATGATACGATTGTCTGGCATGGTGCCCGGTATCGATATTGAGATCAAGTATACGGGGCTGAGACCAGGGGAGAAGTTATACGAGGAGTTACTGAACGACGCTGAGAACACCTTGCCCACCCATCATCAAAAAATACTTATTGCCAAGACAAGCGCCGTGGCCATACCGGCATTGGAGCAGGTTTATCAAGAGCTCTTTGCGCTCGCGGCCGATGCATCGCGGCAACTTGATATGGTTTCAAAAATGAAGGAGCTGGTGCCAGAATTTATCTCTAACAACTCGGTTTACGAGCA
>JBILFN010000121.1:0-4918 GCA_044351575.1 Chitinophagaceae bacterium | reverse complement strand
TGCATTCGAGTATACGGAGAAAAAGGGGGATTGGAATGGCACCAGCAAGATCCGAATACGTTATTGCTAAAGTGGCCCGATCGACCGGCCGAGATTGTAAGAACCGGCACTGCCTACGTTTCCGAATCGGCGTCTCACAATACGAGAGTGCCTGCCGGACATCCCGAGGGATACCTAGAGGCTTTTGCGAATCTATACCGCAATTTTGCGTTGTCGCTTCGTGCCAAGGCCAACGGGCAAACTCCGGCATCTATTGTAACAGATTATCCCGGTACGACCGAGGGAGTGCGTGGAATGGCATTTATTGAGTGTATGATCGATTCATCTCGCTCCTCTCAGAAGTGGACCGACCTTACTGTATAACCAGCTACTATGACAACCGTAAAAGGCCCCGGAATTTTTTTGGCTCAATTCATGAGCGATCGGCCACCGTTCAATTCGTTATCGTCCATTTGCAAATGGGCGGCTTCGCTGGGATACACCGCTGTGCAAATTCCCACGTGGGACGATCGGTGCATCGATCTGCAAAAGGCCGCAGAGAGTAAGACCTATGCCGATGAGATAAAGGGGGTCGTAGCTTCTTATGGTCTTCAGATCTCAGAATTGTCTACGCATTTGCAAGGTCAGCTGGTGGCGGTTCATCCGGCCTATGATCAACTATTTGATTCCTTTGCACCCGCCGCTGTCAGAGGAAATAAGACCGCCCGTACCCAATGGGCCGTTCAGCAATTACAGTACGGGGCCAAGGCCTCGGCCAACCTCGGTCTTACGGCACATGCCACTTTTAGCGGGTCATTATTATGGCCCACTTTTCATCCCTGGCCGCAGCGACCTGCCGGATTGGTAGAAGAGGCCTTTGCCGAGTTGGGCAAGCGCTGGAGACCGATATTAGATCAGTTCGATGCGTGCGGGGTCGACCTTTGTTACGAGGTTCATCCGGGTGAAGATCTCTTCGATGGTATCACCTACGAAATGTTCCTGAACGAGGTTGACCAGCATCCTCGTGCTTGTCTGCTCTACGATCCTTCGCACTTTGTCTTACAGCAGCTCGATTATTTGCAGTATATCGACTTTTATCACGAGCGTATCAAAGCCTTTCACGTTAAGGATGCCGAGTTTAATCCGAGTGGAAAGCAAGGTACTTTCGGAGGCTATCAATCTTGGGCCAACCGGGCCGGACGCTACCGATCTCCCGGCGATGGGCAGGTCGATTTCAAATCGATATTCAGCAAGTTGGCGCAGTACGATTACCCTGGATGGGCGGTGATGGAGTGGGAGTGCTGCATCAAACATCCTGAGCAAGGGGCTCAAGAAGGGGCTCCCTTTATCAAGCAACATATCATTCGAGTTACTGATAAAAATTTTGATGACTTTGCTGCCGGCGGGTCGGACCGAACTACTCATCGCACGATACTGGGACTCGATCCTCACCAAGGTTAAAGTATAAGTTTTACCTTCATAAAAATTGATGTCATGATAACGCAACGCGTTTTTTTGTACGTTCCCATTGTTATTTGCTGGTTACTTTGTGCTTGCGGTGCATCCGATAATACTTCCGTTGCTGGTTCTGAAACTAGCCAAGCGCTAAAGTCGGCCGAATCGAAAGTGACCGCTGCCGATCCCTCGCGTAGTGCCGTCTATCAAAAGGGACTCTCGCTGGTAGCTAAAAGTGATTGTCTTACTTGCCATAAGATCGACGAACCTATGACAGGCCCCTCCTACAGGGCCATTGCCGAGAAATATGCAGGGGCTCCCAACGATGCTATTACTGCACTGGCCTCTACCATCATCAAGGGTGGGTCTGGTAATTGGGGTAATGTGCCCATGACCCCGCATCCTTCTTTATCACAAGACGATGCTGAGACCATGGTGCGTTATATTCTGGAGTTAAATAACCGATAATTATGCGTAAACTATTCATGGTCGTGTTGGGTCTGTCGATCTATTCCCTGCAGTGTACACCGCTCTTCGCACAAGGGCCAACTGTTCTTTCCGATTTAGAGCGTTCACAAGGGTGGCAACTCTTATTCGATGGTCAGACCACTAAGGGATGGCATAAATATGGCGGTGCACCGATCGGATCTGCCTGGAAGGTGCAAGACGGAGCCCTTTGGCTCGATCCCAGTCAACGCGAAGGATGGCAGATCAAGGGCGGAGGCGACATTGTGACCGACGAAGTATTTGCCGACTTCCATCTAAAGTTGGAGTGGAAGATCGCGCAAAATGGCAATAGCGGTATCATGTTTTACATTCACGAAGACAGCGCTAAATACCAGTGGCCCTGGATGACCGCGCCCGAAATGCAGGTACTCGATAACCAGGGACATCCCGATGCAAAGATCATCAAGCACCGAGCAGGCGATCTTTATGACCTGATCTCTTGTAGACAAGAGACCGTAAAGCCGTTTGAGCAATGGAACCAGGTCGAGATAATTTGTAAAAAAGGGAAGCTCGATTTTTTTCTTAACGATGTCAATGTGGTCTCCGTGCAACTTTGGGGCGATGAATGGAAAAAGATGGTCGCTGCCAGTAAGTTCAGTACGATGCCCGGCTTTGGAACTTATCAAGAGGGTCGTATCGGCCTTCAAGATCACGGCGATAAGGTCTGGTACCGCAATATCAAGATAAGAAGACTCTAGCGGGGTAGTTACTCCACTTTGACGATCTTGATTACGTTGGTAGGAAGATGCAAATGTACCGGTGTGCTGCCGGTGCTTACTACCACATCACCTAATTTCAAGAACGATCTTTCTTTTAAGATATCGATCTGGTCTTTGAAGATCTCGTCGAGACTCTCTTCTTCGTCATAGTAGAAGGCCCGTACCCCCCAGCTAAGACTCAACTGATTGACCAGTGAGCGCTCCTTGGTAAAAATATACAACGGGGCTTTGGGGCGGTAGCTGCTTAGCATAAATCCGGTGTAGCCACTTTGTGTCATGCCAATGATGGCATCGGCGCTTACGTCTTGCGCCAACTCGCAGGCATTATAGCAAATAGCATCACTTAAAAAAGAAGGGGAGTGCGCCTGTGGGCGAAGCATCTCTTCTCGATTATATTCGTAGGCTTTGGCTTCTACCTCTAAGATGATGCGCGTCATGGTCTCTACCACTAGTTGAGGATGTTGACCAACGGCGGTCTCTCCACTCAGCATTACAGCATCGGCCCCTTCGATCACAGCATTGGCCACATCCGAGATCTCGCTGCGGTTCGGCTTAGTTCTTTCCATCATGCTTTCCATCATCTGCGTGGCCACAATGACCGGCTTGGCCCGATGAATACATTTTTTGATGATATCTTTTTGCAGCAATGGTACGGCTTCAACGGGCAGTTCTACCCCCAGATCGCCGCGGGCGATCATGATGGCATCGCTTTCGAGGATAATGTCGCGCAGATTGCTAACCGCCTGTGGCATCTCGATCTTGGCTATCACCTTGGCCTTGTGACCTTGCTTTGCGATCTTTTCTTTGAGTTGACGAACACAGGCCGTGCTCCGCACAAAAGAGAGGGCCACCCAATCGACGGGTTGGGTAAAAATAAATTGCAGGTCGGCCAGGTCTTTTTCGGTCAAGGCGGGTAGGGAGATGGCCGTGTCGGGCAAATTGATACCTTTCTTAGGAAGTAGCGTGCCCCCCAGCTGCACCCTGACTCTTACCTCTTTTTTTGCGGTGATCTCTTCTACCACCACCTCCATCTTGCCGTCATCGAGCAATATCTTTTCTCCTTTCTTTACATCCTGGTGAAGGTTGGGATACGACACATAGATCCGTTCGTGATTGCCTACTACCTTTTCGTTGGTGAACGTAAGAAGGTCTCCTTCTTTGATGACCATAGATCCTCCTTCAATTTCACCGACGCGCAGTTTAGGGCCTTGCAGGTCGGCCAATATGGCAATGTTATAGGGCTGCGATTTATTGATTCGTTGTATGTCGGCAATTATGCGCGCTTTGTCTTCGTGCGCACCATGCGAGAAGTTTAGACGAAATACATTTACACCGGCTTTTACCAACCCTAGAAGTTGGTCGTAACTCTCGCAGGCCGGGCCCACGGTGGCGACGATCTTGGTTCGCTTGTAGGCATGTAGTTTACCGGCCTCGTTATCGAAACTTCTGTGGATGTATTTGTCTAAGTGTTTTGCCATGTTGTTTTTACTTTCTGCTACGGTACATTATTTGGCCAAGATCCTTACGATGTTGAGCCACTCCTCATTGATAGTGCCTTTCATCTTGACGGCTTGTTCGAGCGGTATATAGTTCATCTCGTTATTGGTGATACCCACGAATACATTGTGCCTGCCCTCTAGTAAACTCTCTACGGCATGATATCCCATTCGGCTGGCAATGGTACGATCGATACAGCTGGGCGCTCCTCCCCGTTGTATGTGACCCAGAATACAAACGCGGATCTCCGCTTTGGGAAGATGCTCTTTTAGAACACGCCCCACTTCGTTGCCGCCGCCAAAATCGTCACCTTCGGCCACCACGATAAGGTTGACCAATTTTTTTCTGCGTTCTTTTTCTTTCAGCGAAGCGACTATGTCGTTGATGTCGGTCTTTTGTTCAGGAATAAGAATGGATTCTGCACCCGTGGCCATTCCGCTGTGCAGCGCAATATAGCCCGCATCTCTACCCATTACCTCGATAACAAAGACTCTGTCGTGGGCCTCCATGGTGTCTCTGATCTTATCGATGGCTTCGACGGCCGTGTTGGCAGCCGTATCAAAGCCAATGGTATAATCACTGCCGGCAATGTCTTTGTCGATGGTACCGGCAATACCCACGCATGGGATGTTGAACTCTTTGCTAAAGGTTACGGCTCCGCGAAAAGATCCATCTCCTCCAATGATCACCAGCCCGTCGATCCCTCTTTTCTTTAGGTTTTCGTAGGCGGTTTGTCTTCCCTGTTTTTCTAAGAAATCTTT